>JAYNNS010000193.1:0-5912 GCA_038112835.1 Curvibacter sp.
TTGCCCCCTGCAAGGGGGGTGGCGAAGCGACACGCAGTGCGCGCAGCCTGGGGGTGTTTCTTGTTCAGGCCGCCTTCAGCCGGAACAGGGCGACGGCTTCGTCGCTGCCTTTCTCCAGCGTCCAGCTGTGGCTGTGGAAGGTGGCCACGGTGTGTCGGTGTGCTATTGAAATGATAGCACCATTGCCGGATCTGACCAGCGCCATCAGCTTGCCGTAGAGCGTTTTTTCGGCTTCCTCGTCGAGCGCGCTGGTGGCTTCGTCGGCAAAGATCCAGGCCGGTTTGCGCAGGAAGACACGCGCCAGCGCCAGGCGTTGCTGCTCGCCGCCCGAGAGCTTCTGTCCCCAGGCGTCGGTCACGTCGAGCTGGTTCACCAGCTGCGGCAGCAGCGCGTCGCGCAGGGCTTGCCTGAGCGTGTCGTCGTCGTACTTCTCCGCCGGTTCGGGGTAGGCCAGGGCGTCGCGCAGCGGGGCGTTGGGGAAGTAGGGCCGCTGGGGGATGAACATGCTGGACGGCGGCAGGGCCACGCGGCCCGAGGCCAGGGGCCAGATGCCGGCCAGCGCCCGGAACAGCGTGGATTTGCCGCTGCCCGAGGGCCCGCTGAGCAGGATGCTGTCGCCCGGCTGCACTTGCAGCGCGGTGTGGGCCAGCAGGCGATCGCCCGTGGGCAGCGCGAGCGTGAGGTCGCTGGCCTGCAGGCCGCCACGGGCGGCGGTCTCACGCTGCAGGGGCGCGGCCTGGCTGGCCTTCTGGATGGCGGATTCGAAATGCGTGAGGCGGTCGGTCGTGGCGCGCCAAGCGGCCAGGCTGTCGTAGTTGTCGATGAACCACGAGAGCGAGTCCTGCACGCGGTTGAAGGCCGAGGCGATCTGCATCATCGTGCCGAGCTGGATGGCGCCGCTGAAGAAGCGCGGCGCCGCGACGATGAAGGGAAAGACGGTGGAGGCCTGGCTGAAGGAGGCCGTGAACATGGTCAGGCGCTTCTGCGCGTCGATGAGTTTGACATAGTTGGCCAGCACGTGGCCGAAGCGCAGGTCCAGCTGCTTGTATTCCACGGCCTCGCCACGGTCCAGCGCGATGGCCTCGCTGTACTCGCGCACGCGCACCAGGTTGTGGCGGAAATCGGCCTCGCGGCGCTGCTGCTCGTAGTTCAGCGGGATCAGGCGGCGGCCCACGTAGTGGGTGAGCACGGTGCCCGCAGCGCAGTAGAGGACGGCCACCCAGAGCATGAAGCCGGGGATGGCGAATTCCGTGCCGTTCCAGCTGAAGCTGAATTCGCCGCTGAGCGTCCAGAGGATGCCGACGAAGCTGGCCAGCGTGACCAGGGCATTGAGCAGGCCCATGCTCAGGCCCACGGTGGCCGTGGTGAAGAGCTTGAGGTCTTCCTGCATGCGCTGGTCCGGGTTGTCAGGCGACTGGTCGGGGACGAGCGCGGCGTAGCGCGTGAGTTCGAGGTGGTAATAGACCTGATGGTCGAGCCAGCGCTGCAGGTAGTGACGTGTCATCCAGGCGCGCCAGCCCATCTCCAGGTGCTGGGTCAGGTAGAAGCGGTAGACGGCGATGATGATGTAGATGAAGGCCAGCACTGTGTAGCGGATCAGCTGCTCGAGGAAGACCGGGTAGTTCTTGTCCTGCAGCGCGTCGTAGAAGTAGCGGTTCCATTCGTTGAACAGCACCAGCGTGTAGACGAAGGCCAGGTTCAGCGCGACGATGGCCGCCAGCAGGCTGCGCGCCTTCCACTTTTCATCGGACTGGAAGTAGGGCAGGGCCAGCGCCCAGGCGCGCCCGAGAAAGGCCTTGAACTCGGCCGCTTTGCGGAGCAGGGACATGGGAAAGGTCTCGCGGGGGGGGGGGAGGTCAGGGATTGGCGACGCCGCTGGCCACATGCCCGGCGGGCACGTGACGTGCGGCCGATTCGATGTGGCCGGTCTGGTCGTCGAAGAAGAAATCGGGCTCGAACTCGCGCAGGAACTCACCCTTGGGCAGGCCGCCGAGGAACATGGCCTCGTCAACCTCGATGTTCCAGTCCATCAGCGTGCGGATGGCGCGTTCGTGCGCGGGCGCGCTGCGCGCCGTGACCAGGGCGGTGCGGATGCGCATGCTGGGCGTGCCCTCCTGCTGCAGGCGGTGCAGCGCGGCCAGCAGGGGCTTGAAGGGACCGTCGGGCAGGGGCTGGTGCGCCTTGTCGCGCTCGTGCTGCTGGAAGGCCGGCAGGCCCGAGGATTGGTACACGCGCTCGGCCTCGTCGCCGAAGAGCACGGCATCACCGTCGAACGCGATGCGCACCTCGTGCGGGTGGTTGTCCTGGGCGCGGGCCGCGTGTGTGGCCACGGTGGCGGCGGGGAAGCCCTGGGCCAACGCGGCACGCACATCCTCGGGGTTGGCCGAGAGGAAGAGGTTGGCGTGCAGCGGCTTGAGGTAGCGCCAGGGCGACTGGCCGCGCGTGAAGCTGCCGCGTTCGATGGGCAGACCGTAGTGCTGGGCCGAGCGGAACACGCGCATGCCCGAGACCGGGTCGTTGCGCGAGAGGATGACCACCTCCACACGTTGGGCCCGCTCGTCGTTGAAGGCCAGCAGCTTCTTCACCATGGAGAAGGCCACGCCGGGCTTGGCCGGCACGTCGAGCTTGTCCAGCTGCAGCTTCATGTAGGCGCGGTCCTTGTGCGGGCCGTGGCCGTGCTCGAAAACCCGGTTCTCCTCCTCGAAGTCGAACAGGGCCCGCGAGGAGATCGCGACGACCAGCTTGCCGTCCAGTGTTGCGCCCATGATGCCCTTCCTCAGGCCGCCCAGCGGCCCAGCAGCTCTACATCCTCGGGGAAGAGCTGGCCCTTCTCGGCCTGCAGCACCCGGCCGTCGCGCCCGCGCACCACGGTGATGGGCAGGCCTTGGGGCTTGGGCAGTGCGCGGTGGATCTGCGGTGTGACGAAGCCGGCCGGGAAGGTGTAGCCCTTCTTCTGCAGATAGGCCTGGGCGTCCTCGGGCCTGCGGTCGATGGAGAGCGTGAGGAACTGCAGGCCTTGCGGCTTGCGGCGCTCGGCCTCCCAGAGTTTTTGCATTTCCGGGCTCTGCAGGGCGCAGAAGGGGCAGGTGCTGGCCCACCAGTAGACCACGAGCACGCGGCCCTCGGCCTGGGCCGGGCGAAAGACGCTGCCGTCGAGCAGCATCACCTCGGGCAGGGGCAGGGCGCTGCCCACGGCCGGCAGGGCGCCGGCCTGGGCTTCAGCGGCGGCCGAGGAGGGGGCGGGGGCCAGCTTCAGGGTCTGGGCCCAGGCGGGAGCCAGGCTGCTGCCCAGCAAGGCGGCGCCGGCCAGCATCTGTCTGCGGTGCATGTCCATGCCGGCCATATTAGCGCGCGCCGGTCGACCCGATCTCAGGGTCGTCCCTCAGGAGGCTCAGGCCCAGGAGTCGATCAGCGGCTCCGCCTGCTCGACCAGGAATTTCTTGAAGGACTGGGCTGCAGGCGAGAGCTTCTTCTGGCTCAGGTGGGTCACGTACCACTTGCCCACGATGGGCATGCCGCTGATGTCCAGCAAGGCCAGGTGGCCGGCGGCCAGCTCGTGGCGCACGGTGCGCAGCGAGAGGAAGCTCAGGCCCATGCCGGCCATGACGGCCTGCTTGATGGTCTCGTTGCTGGGCATCTCCATGGCGACCTTGATCGGGATTTCGTACTGCTCGAACAGGCGTTCCATGGCGGCGCGCGTGCCCGAGCCCTGCTCGCGCACGACGAAGGGATGATCCTTGACGATGTCGAAGGCCATGCGCTTGCGCCGCACCAGCGGGTGCTCGGGCGGGGCAACCACGCCCAGGGGGTTGCTGGCGAAGGGCGTGGCCTCGCAGTCGATGTTGGCCGGCGCGCGGCCCATGATCACCAGGTCCAGCTCGTTGCGCTGGAGCATGCCCAGGATGTTGTCGCGGTTGTCGATGCGCAGCGCGATGTCGATGCCCGGCATGAGCTTGTTGAAGCGCACCAGCAGCATGGGCACGAAGTACTTGGCCGTGCTCACGATGCCCAGTTCGATGCGGCCCTTCTTGGCGCCCACGTGCTCGGCCATGCTGGCTTCGAGGTCCTTGAGCTTGCCCAGGGCGGCGATGGCGTGGGTCAGGAACTCATGGCCGGCATTGGTGAGCTGGATGTTGCGGCCCACGGGCTCGATCAGCGCCAGGCCGAAAGCCTCTTCCAGCTGGCGGATCTGCATGGACACGGCCGGCTGGGTGACGAAGAGCCGCTCCGCGGCACGGGACACGGATTTTTCCCGCGCGACTTCGATGAAGGTCTGCAGCTGCTTGAGGGTGTAGTTGCGCACGATCAGATTTTCCTGATGTTTGTCTCTGTGTGGATTCTATTGCCTGATGAATCTGGGCGCTATCGGGGGATATCGAGCGCATCCAGGGGAATGTGGCGGCCGAATTGATCAGCTAGGAACTGCTCGCCGCGCTCCAGGATGTAGTAGCGCAGGGCCTCGGCCGCGGGCGAGAGCAGCTTGGACAGGGTGTGCACCACGTTCCAGGCCCGCACCACGGGGCCGCCCTCGATTTCGAGCACGGCCAGCAGCCGGTTGTCCAGTTCCAGGCCGATGGTGTGCAGGGAGAGGAAGGACAGGCCCATGCCGGCCATGACGGCCTGCTTGATGGTCTCGTTGCTCGACATCTCCATGGTGTGGGTGTGCGCGAAGTTGTGCTCGCGGAAGAAGTGGTCGAGCGCGGCGCGCGTGCCCGAACCTTCCTCGCGCACGATGAGCTTGTAGGCCTGCAGGGTCTGCAGCGGTGGATGGCCGCGGCCCAGCAGCGGGTGGTCCGGCGGGGCCACGAAGACATGTGGATGGGCGGCGAAGGGCTCGGCGCGCGTGGCCATCTCGCGCGGCGGGCGGCCCATGATGGCAATGTCCACCTCGTTGGCCTGCAGCATGCGCACCAGCTGCTCGCGGTTGCTGACGACCAGGCGGATGTCGATGCCCTGGTGCTCGGCCTGGAAGCCGGCCAGCAGGCGCGGCAGGAAGTATTCGGCCGTGCTGACCATGCCGATGGTCAGGGTCCCGATCTCCAGCTTCTGCAGCCGGGCGGCCGCGTCCTCGGCGTCCTTGAGCGTGGCCAGGATGCGACGCGCGTAGACCAGCATGTACTCGCCGGCCGTGGTCAGCGCGATCTGGCGGCCCTTGCGCTCGAACAGCGCCATGCCCACATGGCCTTCCAGTTCCTTGATCTGCATGGTCACGGCGGGCGGGCTCAGGTGCAGCTGCTGGGCGGCCTTGCTGAAACTGAGCTGGCGGGCCACCTCGCTGAACACCCGAAGCTGGCGAAAGGTGGCGTTTTTCATTAAGTTTTAGCTTAAGTGTTAACTAATAAATATTGAATTTACCTTAGTTCACGGCCTTTTTATAGTGAGCAACGGCCCATCAGGCCGCATACCTATACCTACCTACGAGGCAGACCATGAACCATCCCACCCTGCAAGCCCTGATCTTCGACGTCGACGGCACCTTGGCCGACACCGAGGATCTGCACCGCGAGGCCTTCAACCATGCCTTCGCGGAACTCGAGCTGGGCTGGCACTGGGATCCGGCCTTGTACACCGAGCTGCTGGAGATTTCGGGCGGCCGCGACCGGCTGCAGCACTACTGGCGGCAGCGCAACCCGGAGGTGCGGGCGATCGACGCCCAGGCCATGCAGCACACCATCGCCCGCATCCACGAGCTCAAGACCGCCTATTACGAGTCCGCCATCCAGGACGGCGCCGTGGGCCTGCGCCCCGGCGTGCTGGCCCTGTTCGACGAGGCCGCGACGGCCGGCGTGCAGTTGGCCATCGCCACCACCACCTCGCCGGTCAACATCGCCACCCTGCTGCGCCGCGCCATGGGGCCGGCCTGGCGCCACTCCTTTGCCGCCATCGGCGACGGCTCCAGCGCACCGCTCAAG
>JAYNNS010000194.1:0-3447 GCA_038112835.1 Curvibacter sp.
CTGCAGGCGCAGCCGGTGGAAGTCATAGCGCTGGCGCGCCGTGTCGGCCTGCTGTGGCGACCAGGCGGCCCAGCCGGTGCGTTCGCCGCTGACGTTCTCCATGCGGATGCAGTCCACCGGACAGACCGGGATGCAGAGCTCGCAGCCCGTGCAGTAAGCCTCGATCACCGTGTGCATGCGCTTGTTGGCGCCCAGGATGGCATCGGTGGGGCAGGCCTTGAGGCAGAGCGTGCAGCCGATGCACCAGTCCTCGTCGATCACGGCCACGGTCATCGGGCCTTCGGCACCGAACGCGGGGTTGAGTGGCAGGAGCGGCTGGCCGGTCAGCGCGGCCAGGCGGGCCACACCTTCGGCCCCGCCGGGCGGGCACTGGTTGATGGCCGCCTCGCCGTCCGCGATGGCCCGGGCATAGGCCGCGCAGTCCGGGTAGCCGCAGCGTGTGCACTGGGTCTGGGGCAGGGCGGCGAGGATCTGGTCGGCGGTCGCGGGCATGGCGACCCGATTATCCCGCGCCCATCACCAGCCTTTCAGGCGGCAGACCTGGCGCCCTTGCGCTGGCCTGTTTTCATCGGGCTGTTGTGGCCGTGGATGAAGTCGCGCACCACGGGGTAGACCAGCTCGCGCCAGCGCCGGCCCGAGAAGATGCCGTAGTGGCCCGCGCCCTGCACCTCGTAGTGACGTTGCCTGCTGCCGGGTACGCCGGAACAGAGGTCGTGCACGGCACGAGTCTGGCCCGAGCCGGAGATGTCGTCGAGCTCGCCCTCGATGGAGAGCAGGGCGGTGGTCCGGATGTCCTGCGGGCGCACGCGCTCGATCCGGCCGTCCATCCCTTTCACGTCCCAGCTGCCGTGCACCAGGCTGTAGTCCTGGAACACGGTGCGGATGGTCTCGAGGTAGTAGTCCGCGTCCATGTCGAGCACGGCGTTGTACTCGTCATAGAACTGGCGGTGCGCCTCGGCGCTGGCGTCGTCGCCCTTGATCAGGTGCTCGAAGTAGTCGTAGTGGCTCTGGGCGTGGTGTTCGGGGTTCATGGCCACGAAGCCCGCGTGCTGCAGGAAGCCCGGGTAGACGCGCCGGCCGGCACCGGGGTAGTTGCTGGGCACGCGGTAGATCACGTTGTGCTCGAACCAGCTGTGGCTCTTGGTCATGGCCAGGTTGTTGACGGCCGTGGGCGACTTGCGCGCGTCGATCGGGCCCCCCATCATGGTCGTGGACAGGGGTGTGGTCTCTCCGCGGCTGGCCATGAGCGAGACCGCGGCCAGCACCGGTACCGTGGGCTGGCACACGCTCATGACGTGGCAGTTGCCGTATTCGCGCTGCAGATGGCGGATGAACTCCTGCACGTAGTTGACGTAGTCGTCCAGGTGGAACTCGCCCTCGGACAGCGGCACCATGCGCGCGTTCTTCCAGTCGGTGATGTAGACCTTGTGGTCCTTGAGCATGGTGCGCACCGTGTCGCGCAGCAGGGTGGCGTAGTGGCCCGACAGCGGCGCCACGATGAGCACCACCGGCTGGGCCTTGAGCCGGGTCAGCGTGGCCGGATCGTCGGAGAAGCGCTTGAAGCGGCGCAGTTCGCAGAAGGGCTTGTCGAGCTCCACGCGTTCGTGGATGGCCACGCTGACGCCATCGACGTCCACGGTGCGGATGCCGAACTCGGGTTTCTCGTAGTCCTTGCCCAGGCGGTGCAGCAGTGCGTAGCCGGCCGCCATGCGCTGGGCCAGGGGCAGGTGGGCGAGCGGGGACAGCGGGTTGTTGAAGGCCTTGGCCGTGGCCTGGGCCAGGTCGGCAAAAGGCTCCATCAGGGAGCGCTGGGCTTCGTAGATCTGGTAGAGCATGGGGGCTCCCGTTCTTAGGTATGCTGCGGTGCAATATAACAGTTGCGCCGGTTTTGTGCATCCGCACAAACGACAGGACACCGCCCCCACTTTCTGCCATGCAACGCCGTCCTTTTCTGGCCCGTGCCCTGGGGGCCGGCCTTTTGCCCGGAGCCACCATGAACCGCATCGCCGATGCCGCCAGCCTCCACACGCTCCAGAAGCTGCAGCCCAGCCCGCGCCTGCCCGTGCTCTTCATCGGCCATGGCAGCCCGATGAACGTGATCGAGCCCAACGAGTTCCGGCCACGCTGGGAGGCGCTGGGGCAGGAGTTCGGTGACGGGGCCGGTGCGCGCTGGCCCCGGCCGCAGCTCGTCCTGTGTGTCTCGGCGCACTGGATCACACGCGGCTGGTGGCTCACGGGCATGGAAAAGCCGCCCACCCTCCACGACTTCGGCGGTTTCCCGCAAGCCCTGTTCGACCAGCAGTACCCGGCTCCGGGCGCGCCTGTCGTGGCCCGCGCGCTGAGCGCCGAGCTCCAGGACCCGACCCGGGGCCAGCCGCTGGGCCTGGACGACCATGCATGGGGCCTGGACCACGGTACCTGGTCGGTGCTCAAGCCCATGTTCCCGGCGGCGGACATTCCCGTGCTCCAGCTCAGCCTGGACTACAGCCGCCCGCCGGCCGAGCACTACGCGCTGGGCCGACAGCTGCGCGCGCTGCGCGAGCGCGGCGTGCTCATCGTGGGCAGCGGCAACATCGTGCACAACCTGCGCATCATGCGCCGTGGCGTGGCCCATGACCAGGCCTACGACTGGGCCCTGGCCTTCGACCAGCAGATGGCCAGCCATATCGGCGCGGGCCGGCTCGATGCCCTGGCCGATTTCCTGCAGCTCGGCGAGCTGGCACGCCTGGCCCATCCGACGCACGACCATTTCCTCCCGCTGCTGCACGCCGCGGGCGCCGTGCAGGCGAACGAGGCGCCGCGTTTCTTCAACGAGAAGTTCCAGGGCGCCTCGATCTCCATGCGCTCGGTGGTGTGGGGCTAGGAACACCCTGGCCTGGACTCGGCCGCAAGCCCCTGCGGGACGGGGACGAACCGGTTCACGGCCTCTTGAGCGGGGCGCCCATGGGTCGAACCCTGCCAAACGCCTTGGGCGCACAGGCCACGCCCCGCGAGTCACAGGAACGAGCGCAGCAGCAGGCTGCTGCCCGTGAGCAGCAGCACGCCGTGCAGCAACTGCAGGAAGCGCTGCCGGTTCAGGCGCAGGCTGATGTGGTGGCCAATCCACAGGCCCAGGGCCACGGCCGGCAGCAGGCACAGTACCAGCCAGAGCAGCGCGGGCTCCAGCAGGCGGCCGGCGAGCAGGAAGAGCGCGACGCGGATCACCGAGCTGAACATCAGCACCGCTGTCTGCGTGGCGCGGATCTGCTGCACGTCGTCCAGGCGGCGCAGCAGGTAGACCGAATAGACCCATCCGCCGGCCCCGAAGAGCGCGCTGAAGACGCCGCCCGTGCTGCCGTACCACCAGGCCCAGCGCGCATCGAGCGCCTGGCGCGGGCCGCCGGCCTGCGGCCGCAGGCCGCGCAGGGCGTAGAGCACCACGAAGGCCCCGAGCAGGGGCATGAGCAG
>JAYNNS010000194.1:3457-5681 GCA_038112835.1 Curvibacter sp.
CTTCACGGGCAGGGTGAAGAGCAGCCAGGCGCCCAGGGCGCTCCCTGCGCACAGCCAGGGCACGAGGCGCCAGAGCTCACGCCGCGCCACATGCTCGCTCAGGCGCCAGCCGTTCGACCAGGAGGCGGCCATGTCGGTCAGGGCCAGCGTGGGGACCACGGTGGAGACAGGCAGCAGGTGGGCCAGCAGCGGGGCACTGACCAGGGTGGAGCCGAAGCCCACGAGGCCGAAGACCACGTAAGCGAAGGTGATCACGGGTTCGGCGTAGAGCAGGGTAAGCAGATCGGGCATGGCCTCACTGTATCGCCTTCGCAGTGGTATCTTCGGCGGCCATATGCCTGAATCGCTTCCTCCTCCTTCCCCGGCCGGGCGGCCGCGCATCGGCCTGGCCCTGGGCAGCGGCTCGGCCCGCGGCTGGTCGCACATCGGCGCCATCCGTGCGCTGGAGCGCGCGGGCATCGTGCCCGACATCGTCTGCGGCACCTCCATCGGCGCCCTGGTCGGCGCGGTCTATGCGGCCGGCGAGCTGGACCGCTTCGAGCCCTGGGTGCGCACCTTGAGCTGGAAGTCCGTGCTCGGGCTCATGGACTTCAAGATGGGCGGTGGCCTGATCGAAGGCGGCAAGCTGCTGGACTTCTTCCGCCACCGCTACGAGGACCGCGGGATCGATGGCCTGACCAAGCCCTATGCCTGCGTGGCCACCGAACTCTACAGCGGGCGCGAGGTCTGGTTGCGCGAGGGATCGGTGATCGATGCGGTGCGCGCCTCGATCGCGCTGCCGGGCCTGTTCACGCCGGCCCAGCACGCGGGGCGCCTGCTGGTGGACGGCGGCCTGGTCAACCCGGTGCCGGTGTCCCTGTGCCGCGCCATGGGGGCCGAGATCGTGATCGCGGTGGACCTGAACTGGGACATCATGCTGCGCTACAACCGGGTCGCCGGCCGTGCCAGCGCGGCCGAGGAGGCGGCCGCCACCGAGGGCTCGGGCGGCCTGCTGCAGGCCATCGTGGCGCGCCTGCGGCCGGCACGCAACGGGAACGGCAAGGCCCAGGCCCAGGGCCAGGCCATGCCGTCCATGCTGGATGTGCTGACCACCAGCCTCAACATCATGCAGATGCGCATCACGCAAAGCCGGCTGGCCGGCGAGCCGGCCGATGTGCTGATCCGGCCGCGCCTCAACGACGTGGCTCCCATGGACTACCACCTGGCGGCTTCCACCATCGCCGAAGGCGAGCGCGCGGCCGAGTTCGCGCTGCCCCAGATCCGTGACGCGCTGGGCCCGGCTTGAACGCCGGCTGGAATGAAACAAGCCGCCCGCAGGCGGCTTGTTCCCAGGGCGGCCCGACGCCTTGCCTTACATCACCTTGGCGATGGCCTGGCAGACGTAGTCGATGTTCTTGCTGTTGAGCGCGGCCACGCACATGCGGCCGGTGTCGGTGCCGTAGACGCCGAACTCGCTGCGCAGGCGCACCATCTGGTCCTTGGACAGGCCCGAGTAGCTGAACATGCCGATCTGGCTGGTGATGAAGCTCATGTCCTGCTTCACGCCGGCGGCCTTGAGGCCGTCGACCAGCTTCTGGCGCATGGCCTTGATGCGCACGCGCATCTCGCCCAGCTCCTTTTCCCACAGGGCGCGCAGCTCGGGGTTGTTCAGCACCGCGGCCACCACGGCGCCGCCGTGGGTGGGCGGGTTGCTGTAGTTGGTGCGGATCACGATCTTGAGCTGGCTCAGAACGCGGTCGGCTTCTTCCTTGCTGGTGCACAGGACGGACAGGGCGCCCACGCGCTCGCCGTAGAGGCTGAAGCTCTTGGAGAAGCTGGTGGAGACGAAGAAGGTCAGGCCGGCGGCGACGAACTTGCCGATCACGGCGCCGTCTTCACTGATGCCGTTGCCGAAGCCCTGGTAGGCCATGTCCAGGAAGGGCACGAGGTTCTTGCTCTTGATCGCGGCGATGACCTGGTCCCACTGGGCGGCGCTGATGTCGTAGCCGGTGGGGTTGTGGCAGCAGGCGTGCAGCAGCACGATGGTGCCGGCGGGGGCGGCCTGGATGTCGGCCAACATGCCGTCGAAGTCCACGCCGCGCTTGGCGGCGTCGTAGTAGCGGTAGCTTTCGACCGTGAAACCGGCGTTGGTGAACAGGGCGCGGTGGTTTTCCCAGCTCGGGTCGGAGATCAGCACCTTGGCTGCGGGGTTAAGGCGCTTGAGGAAGTCGGCGCCGATCTTGAG
>JAYNNS010000194.1:5691-5906 GCA_038112835.1 Curvibacter sp.
CGTCGAAATAGACGCCGACGCCGAGGTTGACCTTGTTGGGATTGGTGTCGGCGTTGAACTGCTCGTTCAGACCCAGGATGGGGTCGCGCGGGGCCATTTCGACGGCGGAGAACAGGGACATGTCGATTCCTTGGAAAAGTCAGTTTGGGGAAGGGGCAGCAGACCGCTGACACCGGTCAGCGGAATGGCGTATTCTTATCGGTTGCCCGCAATTT
>JAYNNS010000195.1:0-5901 GCA_038112835.1 Curvibacter sp.
CGGCCAGGATGTCCACGTCGCGGTCGTCGGTGCTCTCCACGGCCTGCTGGTGCAGCACATTGGACAGGGCCGAGATCTGGTCGCGCAGCTCGGCGGCCTGCTCGAACTCCAGGTTCTCCGAGTGCCGCAGCATGCGCGCCTCGAGCTGCTGCAGCACCTGCTGGGTCTCGCCGCGCAGAAAGGCCTCGGCGTGCGCCAGGTCACGGGCATAGTCGTCGGCGCTCACCAGGCCGACACAGGGCCCCGAGCAGCGCTTGATCTGGTACAGCAGGCAGGGCCGCGTGCGGTTGGCGAACACCGTGTCCTCGCAGGTCCGCAGGCGGAACACCTTCTGCAAGAGCACGATGCCTTCCTTCACCGCCCAGGCACTCGGATAGGGCCCGAAATAGTGGTGCTTCTTCTCGACCGCGCCGCGGTAGTAGGCCACCCGTGACCAGGCCCCGGCGGACCGGGCGTCCGACGACTGGGCGACGGTGATCTTGAGGTAGGGATAGCTCTTGTCGTCGCGGAACAGGATGTTGTAGCGCGGGTGCTGGGTCTTGATCAGGTTGTTTTCCAGCAGCAGGGCCTCGGCCTCGGAACGCACCACCGTGGTCTCCAGCCGCACGATCTTGCCCACCATGTGGCCGATGCGCGTGCCGTCATGGCTCTTCTGAAAATAGCTGGAGACACGCTTCTTGAGGTTGCGTGCCTTGCCCACGTAGAGCAGGCCGCCCTCGGCGTCGAAGTAGCGGTACACCCCCGGCAGGCCGGGCAGGGCGGCCACCTGGGCCAGCAGCTCCGCGCTGTGCGGGCTCGCCCTCTCCTGTGCCTTGCCGTCGACTTCTTCGTTCTGCATGGGCCGTATTGTGGACAATCCCGGCATGCATTCTTCCCGCCTCTGGGACATTTTCTGCCAGGTCATCGACAACTACGGCGACATCGGCGTCTGCTGGCGCCTGGCACGCCAGCTCGCGGCGCGCGGCCAGGCCGTGCGCCTGTGGGTGGACGACGCCAGCGCCCTGCAGTGGATGGCACCGCAGGGTTGCGCGGGGGTGGAGATCCACCCCTGGACCACGCCGCTGGCCCTGGACGACCTGCCCCCGGGCCAGGTGCTGGTCGAGGCCTTCGGCTGCGACATTCCCCCGGCGTTCGTGCAGCGTTATGTGGACTGGCGCGCTGCGGACAGGCAGCCCGCGCGCTGGATCAATCTCGAATACCTCTCGGCCGAACGCTATGTGGAACGCAGTCATGGCCTGCCCTCGCCCGTGATGCAGGGCCCGGGCCGCGGCCTGAGCAAGCGCTTCTTCTTCCCGGGCTTCACGCCCGCCACCGGGGGCCTGCTGCGCGAGCCGGATCTGCTGCAGCGCCAGGCCCGCTTCGACCGCAGCGACTGGCTGGCCGCCCAAGGCCTGCAGGCCGCGCCCGACCGCCCCCTGGTCTCCCTGTTCTGCTACGAACCGGCCGCCCTGCCCGGCCTGCTGGCG
Source organism: Curvibacter sp. (assembly GCA_038112835.1). Taxonomy (GTDB): domain Bacteria; phylum Pseudomonadota; class Gammaproteobacteria; order Burkholderiales; family Burkholderiaceae_C; genus Hylemonella. The sequence continues at coordinate 1,467 of JAYNNS010000195.1, forward strand.
TTGCTGGCCGGGCAGCACGCACAGCTGCTGGTCACCGCAGGCCGGGCCCGGGCCGCCGTGCGGGCCTGTGCCCGGCCTGCCGGGCTGGAGGTGCACGAGTTGCCCCATCTCACGCAGGACGACTACGACCACCTGCTCTGGGCCTGCGATCTCAATTTCGTGCGCGGCGAGGACTCGCTGGTGCGTGCGCTCTGGGCCGGCCGGCCCTTCGTCTGGCAGATCTATCCGCAGCACGACGATGCCCACCACACCAAGCTGGAAGCCTTGCTGCGCCAGATCCAGGCCCCCGCTTCGCTGCAGGCCTGGCACCGGACCTGGAACGGCCTGGACGCCGCGCCCCTGGCCGGGCCCGAGCTGCCCGCCTGGCAAGCCAGCGTCGAACAGGCCCGGCTGGCGCTGCTGGCGCAGTCCGATCTGCTCAGCCGCCTGCTCGAATTCACGGACGCACCCCGAGGGCGCCCATCGCCTTGAAAAAACGTTAAAATTCAAGGCTTTGCAGAAACCGCTCCGGCTCGACCTGACGGCTTCCTTCCCTCGCCGCACGAAGCTGCGCCCGCATGGGCCTGCGCGGCCAACCGAATCAGCACTACGGAAACACTATGAAGATCGCTCAGGAAATTCGCGCCGGCAACGTGATCATGCACGGCAAGGACCCCATGGTCGTGCTCAAGACCGAATACAGCCGCGGTGGCCGCAACGCCGCCACCGTGCGCATGAAGCTCAAGAGCCTGATCGCCAACTTCGGCACCGAAGTGGTGTTCAAGGCCGACGACAAGATGGACCAGATCATCCTGGACAAGAAGGAGTGCACCTACTCCTACTTCGCCGACCCCATGTACGTCTGCATGGACGCCGAGTACAACCAGTACGAGGTCGAGGCCGAGAACATGGGCGATGCCCTGAACTACCTGGAAGACGGCATGCCGGTCGAAGTGGTGTTCTACGACGGCAAGGCCATCTCCGTCGAACTGCCCACCAGCGTGGTACGCGAAATCACCTGGACCGAGCCCGCCGTCAAGGGCGACACCTCGGGCAAGGTGCTCAAGCCCGCCAAGATCGCCACCGGCTTCGAAGTGTCCGTGCCGCTCTTTGTGGACCAGGGCGACAAGATCGAGATCGACACCCGCACCGGCGAATACCGCAAGCGCGTCTGATCCCGTCTGCCCCGACCACCAGGCTCCTGCGGGAGCCTTTTGTTTTTTCAGGCCCGGATTCGGTGTAGGCTATCCGCATGAGCGAAGACAACGCCAACCGGCCTCCAGCCCTCCCGGCAGACAACGGGACCCATCCTGCGCAACTCGCCCTGCGCCGCGTGCTGATCGACACCTGGCACGAGAACGTGGCCTACATGCACCGTGACTGCGAGGTCTACCGCGCCGAGGGCTTCAAGGCCCTGTCCAAGGTCGAGGTCCGCACCAACGGGCACAGCGTGCTGGCCACGCTCAACGTGGTCGACGACGCCTCCATCGTGGCCTGCGGCGAGCTGGGCCTGTCCAAGGCCGCCTACGCCCAGCTGGGCTGTACCGACGGCCAGACCGTGCGCGTGGCCCAGGCCGAGCCTCCGGCCTCCATCGGCGCGCTGCACCGCAAGCTCGGCGGCGAACGCCTGGGGCTCGAGGATTTCCGCGCCATCGTGCACGACATCAGCGCGCACCACTACTCCAAGATCGAACTCACGGCCTTTGTCGTCGCCACCCACCGCGACGAACTCGACCGCGAGGAGGTGTACTTCCTCACCCAGGCCATGGTCGAGGCCGGGGCCCGGCTGGACTGGCACGAGCCCCTGGTGGTGGACAAGCACTGCATCGGCGGCATTCCGGGCAACCGCACCTCGATGCTGGTCGTGCCCATCGTCGCCGCACACGGCATGCTCTGCCCCAAGACTTCCTCGCGCGCCATCACCTCGCCGGCCGGCACGGCCGACACCATGGAGGTGCTGGCCGAGGTGGAGCTGCCCATCGAGCGCCTGCAGCAGATCGTGCAGCAGCACCGCGGCTGCCTGGCCTGGGGCGGCACGGCCCAGCTCTCGCCGGCCGACGATGTGCTGATCTCGGTCGAGCGCCCGCTGGCGCTCGATGCGCCGGGCCAGATGGTGGCCTCCATCCTGTCCAAGAAGATCGCCGCCGGCTCCAGCCATCTGGTGCTGGACATCCCCATCGGCCCCACGGCCAAGGTGCGCTCCATGCCCGAGGCGCAACGCCTGCGCCGCCTCTTCGAGTACGTGGCGCGGCGCATGAAGCTCGCGCTCGACGTGGTCATCACCGACGGCCGCCAGCCCATCGGCCATGGCATCGGCCCGGTGCTGGAAGCGCGTGACGTGATGCGCGTGCTCGAAAACCACCCGCTGGCGCCGATGGACCTGCGCCAGAAGGCCCTGCGCCTGGCCGGCCGCATGCTGGAGGCCGACCCCGACGTGCGCGGCGGCGACGGCTACGCCATCGCGCGCGACATCCTCGACTCGGGCCGTGCCCTGCAGAAGATGAACGAGATCATCGACAGCCAGGGCCGGCGCGCCTTCGACCACCATCATCCGGCGCTGGGGCGGCTCAGCTTCGACGTTCCGGCCCGTGGCGACGGCGTGGTCAGCGGCATCGACAACCTGCAGCTGGCGCGCATCGCGCGGCTGGCGGGCGCGCCCAAGGTGCCCGAGGCGGGCGTGGACCTGCTGCGCAAGCTGGGCGAGACGGTGCGCGACGGCGAGCCCCTGTACCGCGTGCATGCGAGCTACCCGGCCGACCTCGAATTCGCGCGCCAGGCCTGCGCCCGCAGCAGTGGCTACCAGATCGGTCGCGCCGAGGACGTGCCGCACGCCTACGTGGAGTTTTGAGCATGCGCCCTGCCCTGCTGCTGCATTTCGAGGACGAGTCCGCCAGCGCTGCGCGCATCGCTGCGGCGGCCGGCATCCCCACGGCCTGCATCGCGCGCCACCGCTTCCCCGACGGCGAGCTCAAGCTGCGCCTGCCCGAGGCCCTGCCGCCGCGCATCGCGCTGCTGCGCACGCTGGACCGCCCGAATGAGAAACTGGTCGAGCTGCTGCTGGCCGCGCGCACCGCGATTGCCGGCTCGCGCCGCGCCGGGCTTGGCACCGCGCTCGGCATGGGGCTGGGCGGTCTGGTCTTTGCCAGCCTGGCGCTGCTCGGCCTGATCGCGCTGCTGGCGCAGGTGGCCTGGCTCTATCTCGGCCTCAAGATTGCTGGCGGCCTGTATCTGCTGCATCTCGGCTGGCGCCTGTGGCGCGGTGCCGGCGAACCGCTGGCGGTGGCGACCGATGGTGCCGTCGACCGGAGTTTCTGGCGTGCGGTGCTGCTGGGCTTCGTCACCCAGATCAGCAATCCCAAGACCGCCGTGGTCTATGCCGGCATTTTTGCGGCCCTGCTGCCGGCGCAGCCGTTGCCGCTCTGGCTGGCGCTGGCGCTGCCGGCGGCAATCTTCGCCATCGAATGCAGCTGGTATGCGCTGGTCGCCACGGCTTTCTCGGCCGGAGGACCGCGTCGCGTCTATCTCGGCGCGAAAAGCTGGATCGACCGGCTGGCCGGCGGCGTGATGGCGGCGCTGGGCCTGCGCCTGATCGTGGACGGCGTGCGCGGCTAGCCGCCGAGTTTGTACCGCCCGGCGATGCGGAAATGCGCCGCCGGATCGGCCTGCACGAACAGGCAGATCTCGTTCAGCACGACATCCTTGCGCAGGGCCGGCGCGGTCAGCGCGGTCAGGTGATCGAGCAGCCGGCTGCGCTCGGCCTCGTCGCCGATCCTGCCGGTCAGCGTGAAATGCATGCGGAATTCTTCCAGCACATAGGGATAGCCCCACTGCAGCAGGTATTCTTCCTGCCGTTTGCTTAACCCGGCGGCGCGACGCCGCGCCAGTTCTGTCTCGGATGGTGGCGCGCGGAAGCGGTCGAAGTCACGGATGCAGTCGGCAGCCAGCTGGTCGAGATCGGCGGAAGCCGCAATGGGGCGGAGCGCCAGGAAGCTGCCCAGCGCGGCGGCCTTCAGCGGCAGCCGCAGCGGTTGGCGCGCGGCGGCAAAGCGCTCCAATGCCATGATCAGCTGTCCTTCATCGCAGCCTTCGGCCAGGAAGAAGGGCGGCTTCAGCGTGCCGTGAAAGCCGTATGTGCGCGGATCGGCGGTGAGTTCGGCGATCCGCGCGGCGGACAGGCCTGCCGCCGGCTCCGCCGGCCAGTCAGTGCCGGTTTCCGGGTCCCAACCCAGCCAGCGTGCCGCGATCTCATGCAGCGGATGATCCGCTGCCGGAGCAGCATAGAGAGCGAAGCGGGGGGCCATGGCGATCTAGACCTGTCTGCGAGTGGTCCTGTGGGTAACCCGGATGGCCCGGAGTCGGCCTGGGGATTTCACCCCGGCGTCGCCGAACCGCAATCGAACTGTCACACGGCATTGCTACAGCCTTTCCCCGTCAACGGGAACAACGGGGAATCGCA
>JAYNNS010000196.1:0-1794 GCA_038112835.1 Curvibacter sp.
GCATAGGCGGCCACCAGCATGCCCTCGAGGAAGCGGTGCGGATCACGCTCCAGGTAGGTGCGGTCCTTGAAGGTGCCGGGCTCGCCCTCGTCGATGTTCACCGCCATCACGCGCGGCGCGGGCTGCTCGCGCACGATGCGCCACTTGCGGCCGGCCGGGAAGCCGGCGCCGCCCAGGCCGCGCAGGCCCGAGTCTTCCATGGCCTTGATGATGGGCTCGACCTCGCGGCTGCCGTTGAGCAGGTCTGCGATCATCCGGTAGCCGCCCTGGGCCTTGTAGGCCTCATAACCCATGTAGTCGGGCGAAACCTGCTGCTGGCTGGGCACCGGCGAGACCGACTTGAGGGCCAGCGTCGCCGGCTCGAACAGCGCCTTGCCATTCGACTTGGGATGGGTGCTGGCGGCGGCCTTGACGGCCTTGGCCACGCTCTCGGGCGTGGCATGCAGCACGGGGTTCTGGTGCACCACGGCCACCGGCGCCTGCTCGCAGCGGCCCACGCAGGGGGCGGCCACGACACGCACCTTGGACGGGTCGGAGCCCAGGGCGGTCTGCAGCTTGGCCATCAGGCTCTGGGCGCCACCCATCTCGCAGCTCAAGCCGTCGCAGACACGCACGGTCAGTCCCGGGGCCTTGTCCTCGCCGCGGACCACCTCGAAGTGGTGATAGAAGGTGGCCACCTCATAGACCTCGGCCATGGGGATGTTCATCTCCTTGGCCAGCGCCACCAGGTGGCGGTCGTGCAGGCAGCGGTAGGCGTCGTTGAGCTTGTGCAGGTGCTCGATCAGCAGGTCGCGGCGGTGGCCGCCCTCGGGCTTCGGCCCGATCAGGGTGACGACTTCGGCCAGCGACTTCTCGTCCGGCTGGCGGCCCTTGAGCTTGCTCTTGCGGCGGATGCGCTCGCGCAGATCATCGACCGTGGCAACGGCCACGGCCTGCAGTTCGCCTTTGCGGCCCGGGTGATTCATGGGGTTGTCCCTCAGTTCATGCGAATGCCCGCAGTGTCGGCGCGGCCCCTGCACGGGTCAAATTCCCTTGAAACATGTCATCATTCAAAAAATAAATGATGCACTGCAGCAAAATGCAGTGGTTCTTATTAAAAGCGAGGCTCAGGCGTGCAGCAGGCCGCTGTGGGCCGCCGCATGGCGCAGCCAGGCCGCATCCTGCGCCAGGGTCAGGGCGGCTTCCAGCGGGCGCGAATGACGCTCCCGGGTCTGGACCATGAAACCGATGGAAGTGCGCACTTCGGGACCGGTCAGCGGCCGGGCCTCCAGTTCACGGTAGGCACGCACCGCCCCGACCAGGGCACCGGGCATGATGCAGCCCACGGCCCCACCCACGGCGCTCAGTGCCAGGGTCAGCAGGGAGTTGGTTTCCAGCACCGGCCGCACCTGGACGCCGGCCTCGGCGAAGGCGCCGTCCACGATGTGGCGGTTGTACATCTCGGAGGTCATGAGGCACAGCGGCAGGGCCGCGGCCTCCTGCCAGCGCACGGGCGCCCCGAAACGCATGCCCTGCTCGCCGGGCTGGCCGGCCTTGCGGACCAGGAAGTAGTGCTCGATGTACTGGGGCAGGGTCTGCAAGGCACCGGGACGCACCCGCTCGATGAAGCCCAGGCCCATGTCCAGGGTCAGCTCCTCCAGCCCGGCCTCGATCTCCTGCGAGCTCATGGAGCGCACCACGGGCCGGATGCCCGGATGGCGCGCCTGCAGCATGGCGGCAAAACGCGCCGCCACCGGCTCGGCCGAAGGCACCACCCCGATGCCCAGACTGCCCTGGGGCTGGCCGCTGACGCTG
>JAYNNS010000196.1:1804-5851 GCA_038112835.1 Curvibacter sp.
GTCCTGCTTGAGCAGCTGCTCCTCGCGCAGCATGCGGCGCGCGCTCTCCAGCAGGCGTTCGCCCTCGGGCGTGAAACCCACGAAGGTACGGCCGCGCCGCACGATGGAGGCCCCGAACTCCTCCTCCAGCGCGCGGATGGCATTGGACAGCGCGGGCTGCGTGACGAAGCAGGCCTGGGCCGCGCGGGCGAAATGCTTGTGCTCGTCGAGGGCGACGAGGTAGCGCAGGGAGACCAGCAGGTTCATGCGGCGATCGTACAGGACGCCCGCCGTGCAGCGGGCTTCCGAACCGCGCTCAGGTCTCCTTGGAGATCTTGATGCTCGGGAACTTGCTCGAGAAGTCCTTGTTCTTGGCCGCGATGGCCAGCGCCACCTGGCGTGCTACGGCCTTGTAGATGCCGGCCACCTCGCCGTCCGGATCGGCCACCACGGTGGGCTTGCCGTTGTCGGCCTGCAGGCGGATCTGCATGTTCAGCGGCAGCGCACCCAGGTAGTGCATGCCGTACTCGGCCGCCATCTTCTTGCCGCCATCGGCGCCGAAGATGTGCTCGGTGTGACCGCAGTTGCTGCACACGTGCACGGCCATGTTCTCGACCAGACCCAGGATGGGCACGCCCACCTTCTCGAACATCTTGATGCCCTTCTTGGCGTCGATCAGGGCGATGTCCTGCGGCGTGGTCACGATGACGGCGCCCGTCATGGGCACGCGCTGGGAGAGCGTGAGCTGGATATCGCCGGTGCCCGGCGGCATGTCGACGATCAGGTAGTCCAGGTCCTTCCAGTTGGTCTGGCGCAGCAGCTGCTCCAGCGCCTGGGTGGCCATGGGGCCGCGCCAGATCATGGCCTCGTCCTGGGCCACGAGAAAGCCGATGGACATGACCTGCACGCCGTAGTTCTCCAGCGGCTCCATGGTCTGGCCGTCCTCGCTCTCGGGCCGCGCGTCGATGCCCATCATCATGGGCTGGCTGGGGCCGTAGATGTCGGCGTCCAGGATGCCCACGCTGGCGCCTTCGGCCGCCAGGGCCAGGGCCAGGTTCACGGCCGTGGTGCTCTTGCCCACGCCGCCCTTGCCCGAGGCCACGGCCACGATGTTCTTCACCTTGGGCAGCAGGGCCACGCCGCGCTGCACCGCATGCGCGACGATCTTGGTGTGGATGTTGACCGAGACGTTGTGGACGCCCGCCACGCCCTTGGCCGCGGCGATCAGCGCCTTGCGAAAGCCCGGGATCTGGCTCTTGGCCGGGTAGCCGAGCTCGACGTCGAAGGAGACGTCGCCGTCCTGCACGCTGAGGTTCCTGATGTTCTTGCCCGAGACGAAGTCCTTGCCCGTGTTCGGGTCCACGACGGCCTTGAGGGCATCCATCAAGGCCTGTTCTGTCACTGCCATTCCGTTTACTCCTGAAGTGCGCGTAGTCTAGCCGCGACGCAATAGACCCGCCGGAACAGGCAATTTGCACGCCCCGCGGGCCTTCCGGCGCCGGCCGGGGTGACGCATCCGCACCCCGCCCGCATAATGAAACGCATGGTGAGCGCCGCCCCCGCCGACAAGAGCACCCCGGCCATCGGTCTGCTGCTGACCGGCGGCGGCGCACGCGCCGCCTACCAGGTGGGCGTGCTGCAGGCGCTGAGCGAACTGCGCCGCCAGCGCGAACCCGGCGCGCGCACCAGCCCCTTTGCCATCATCACCGGCACCTCGGCCGGCGCCATCAATGCCTCGGCCCTGGCCTGCGGGGCCGACGACTTCGACCTCGCGGTCGAGCGCATCGCCTCGGTCTGGTCCCGGTTCGAGGCCGGCCAGGTCTACGAAGCCGACCTGCTGAGCGTGCTGCGCACCGGCGCGCGCTGGATGAGCCTGCTCTCGCTGGGCTGGATCATCGCCCGCTGGCGCCGCATCAAGCCGCGCTCGCTGCTGGACAACAGCCCGCTGGAGCTGCTGCTGCAGCGCATGGTGCCGCTGGAGCGCCTGCCCGAACTGATCGCACGCGGTCACCTGCAGGCGCTGGCCGTCACGGCCTCGAGCTACAGCTCGGGCCACCACGTCACCTTCTTCGAAGGCCACGAGGCGCTGCAGCCCTGGGTACGCTCGCAGCGCCTGGCCGTGCGCGACCGCATCACCCACACCCACCTGCTGGCCTCCTCGGCCATTCCCTTCGTCTTCCCGGCCCAGGCCCTGCCGATCAACGACGGCGTCGAGTACTTCGGCGACGGCTCCATGCGCCAGACGGCGCCCGTGGCACCGGCCATCCACCTGGGCGCCGACCGCATCCTGGTCGTCGGCGCGGGCCGCATGAGCGAGCCGCGCGACACGCTGATGCGCGCCGCGCCCACGAACTACCCCTCGCTGGCGCAGATCGCCGGCCACGCCATGTCCAGCATCTTCCTGGACGCGCTGGCGGTGGACATCGAGCGCATCCGACGCATCAACCAGACCCTCAACCTGATCCCGCGCGAGGCGCGCCAGGCCAGCGCGCTCAAGCCCGTGGAGCTGCTCGTGATCTCGCCCTCCGAGCGGCTGGACCAGCTGGCCGCCCAGCATGCGGGCGCCCTGCCGCACGCCGTGCGTGCCCTGCTCGGCGGCCTGGGCGCCTCGCCCAGCCAGGCCGACGTCAAGAGCGGGGCGCTGACCAGCTACCTGTTGTTCGAGGCCGTCTACACGCGCGAGCTCATGGCCCTGGGTCGGCAGGACACCCTGCGCCAGGAAGACGAGGTCTGCCGCTTCTTCGGCTGGGGCGACGCCCCCGCCGCCGCTGTGCCCGCGCGCACCGAACGCCGCGATCCGCTGCGGGTCTGAGGCCGGCACCGGGCCGGCCCGATAAAATCACGGGTTCCCCGCGAGAAAGTGGCCCCCTTATGACCCGCAAGCTCTTCGTCACCACCGCCCTGCCCTACGCCAACGGCAACTTCCACATCGGCCACATCATGGAATACATCCAGGCCGACATCTGGGTCCGCCTGCAGCGCATGCTGGGCCATGAGGTGCATTTCGTGGGGGCCGACGATGCGCACGGCGCGCCCATCATGATCGCCGCCGAGAAGGCCGGCAAGACGCCCCAGCAGTTCGTGGCCGACATCGCCGCCGGTCGCGGCCAGTACCTCGACGGCTTCCATATCCGCTTCGACAACTGGAGCTCGACCGACAGCCCCGAGAACCACGAGATCTCGCGCCAGATCTACCGCGACCTCAAGGCCGCGGGCCTGATCTATACCAAGACCATCGAGCAGTTCTTCGACCCGCAGAAGAGCATGTTCCTGCCCGACCGCTTCATCAAGGGCGAATGCCCCAAGTGCGGCGCCAAGGACCAGTACGGCGACAGCTGCGAGTCCTGCGGCGCGGTCTACACGCCCACCGAACTCCGGAACCCCTACTCGGCCCTCTCGGGCGCCACGCCCGTGCTCAAGAGCTCGGAACACTATTTCTTCAAGCTCTCCGACGAACGCTGCATCGCCTTCCTGCAGAACTGGACGCAGGACGGCAAGCTGCAGAACGAGGTGGCCAACAAGATCCGCGAGTGGTTCGCCAAGGACGAACAGGGCAACGGCGGCCTGGGCGACTGGGACATCAGCCGCGACGCGCCCTACTTCGGCATCGAGATCCCGGACGCGCCGGGCAAGTACTTCTACGTCTGGCTGGACGCGCCCGTGGGCTACCTGGCTTCGCTCAAGAACTACCTGGGCAGGATCGGCGTCGACTACGAGCGCTACATCGCCGACCCGGCCGTGGAGCAGTACCACTTCATCGGCAAGGACATCACCTACTTCCACACCCTGTTCTGGCCGGCCATGCTGCATTTCAGCGGCCGCAAGACGCCCAACCACGTCTTCGTGCACGGCTTCATGACCGTCAACGGCGGCGAGAAGATGAGCAAGAGCCGCGGCACGGGCCTGGACCCGCTCAAGTACCTGGGCCTGGGCCTGAATGCGGAATGGCTGCGCTACTACATCGCCGCCAAGCTGAACAACAAGGTCGAGGACATCGACTTCAACCCCGAGGACTTCGCCGCCCGCGTCCGCGAGGTTGGCCTCGAAGGCCTCCAGGTAATGGTCGAG
>JAYNNS010000197.1:0-5603 GCA_038112835.1 Curvibacter sp.
GCCTGGGGGTGTGCCATCTCTATGCCAACCAGCGCTTGCGGCGCTTGTAGCTCTTCACGTCACGGAAGCTCTTGCGCTCCCCGCCACCCATGCCGAGGTAGAACTCCTTCACGTCCTCGTTGCTGGCCAGCTCGCTGGCGGCGCCATCCATCACGATGCGGCCCGACTCCATGATGTAGCCGTAGTCCGCGTACTTCAGCGCCATATTGGTGTTCTGCTCGGCCAGCAAAAAGGTCACCCGCTCCTTGGCGTTGAGATCCTTCACGATCTCGAACACCTCTTCCACGATCTGCGGCGCCAGACCCATGGACGGCTCGTCCAGCAGCACCATGCTGGGGTTGGCCATGAGCGCGCGGCCGATGGCGCACATCTGCTGCTCGCCGCCCGAGGTATAGGCGGCCTGCGAGCTGCGGCGGGTCTTCAGGCGCGGGAAATAGGTGTAGACCTTCTCCAGATTGGTGGCCACCTCGCCCTTGTCGCGGCGCGTGTAGGCGCCGGTCAGCAGGTTTTCCTCGATGGTCAGGTGGGCAAAGCAGTGCCGCCCCTCCATCACCTGGACCACGCCGCGCTGCACCAGATCGGCCGGCGTCAGGTTCTCGATGCGCTCGCCGCGCAGCTCGATGCTGCCCTTGGTCACCTCGCCGCGCTCGCCCTTGAGCAGGTTGGAGATGGCCCGCAGCGTCGTGGTCTTGCCCGCGCCATTGCCCCCCAGCAGCGCCACGATGCCCTGCTCGGGCACCTGCAGCGACACCCCCTTGAGCACGAGGATCACATGGTTGTAGATCACCTCGATGCCGTTGACGTTGAGAACAATGTTTTTGGAGTCCATAAGAATCTCTTCCTGACCAGATGAAAGACCCGCGTGAGCGGCCCTTTCATCTGGCGGCTCCGGGTGGAGCCGCTGCCCCTCCCTCTGGGAGGGAGGGGTTGGGGGAGGGTGCCGACATGACAGACAAGGTCTTGATCGGCACAGTCGATCAAGACTGACAGTCAGCCGGCGTGCGGCGCTGCAGCTTCTTCTCCGCCGCGTACTTGTCAGCCGCGTTCTTCACCATGGGCTTGAGAATCTGCTCGTCGGCCTGGTACCAGTCGGAGCTCCAGACGAACTTCGCGCCGTCCCAGGTGTGCACGCGCGCCCAGGAAGCGCCCATGTGGTCGGCACAGGAAGTGCTGATCGGGCGCATCACGCCCTTGAAGCCCAGCGCATCGAGCTTGGCCTGCGTGAGGTTGAGGTTCTCGTAGCCCCAGCGCGCCTGCTCGCCGCTGACCCACTTGCCCTTGCCGAAGCGCTCCTGCGCCGCACGCACGCCTTCGACGGCGAACATGGCCGCCTGCAGACCGCGCATGTAGAGCACCTGGCCGACCTCGTCCTTCGGGCCCGTGCCCTGGCCCTTGGCGTGCACCTTGTCCAGGATCTCCTTGACCACGGCCGCGTTCGGCTCGGCGCCGTGCTGCATCATGATGGCGTTGTAGCCCTTGGCGCCCTGGCCCACGTCCTTCACGTCGGGTTCGGCACCGGCCCACCACACGCCGTACATCTTCTCGCGCGGATAGCCCGTGGCCTGGGCCTCCTTGAGCGCGGTGGAGTTCATCACGCCCCAGCCCCAGTTGAGCACGTAGTCCGGGCGGTTCTGGCGAATCTGCAGCCAGGTGGCCTTCTGCTCCACGCCCGGATGGGTCACGGGCAGCAGGCTGAGCTGGAAACCATGCATGGCGGCGCGCTCCTGCAGCAGCGGGATGGGCTCCTTGCCGAAGGGGCTGTCGTGATAGACCAGCGCGATCTTCTTGCCCTTGAGCTTGTCGTAACCGCCTTCCTTCTTGGCGATGTGCTGGATCAGCGTGTCGGCGGCCACCCAGTAAGTGCCCGAGAGCGGGAAGTTCCACTTGAAGACCATGCCGTCCTGGCTTTCGCTGCGGCCGTAGCCGGCGGTGATCAGCGGAATCTTGTCGACCGGGGCCTTCTCGGTCAGCGCGAAGGTGATGCCTGTGGACAGCGGCTGGAACACGGTGGCGCCGCCGTTCTTGCCCTTGAGTCGCTCGTAGCACTCCACCCCGCGGTCGGTGGCGTAGCCGGTCTCGCACTCCTCGAAGGAAACCTTCACGCCGTTGATGCCGCCGCGTGCATTGGTGAGCTTGAGGTAGTCCACATAGCCGTTGGCGAAGGGAACGCCGTTGGGCGCGTAGGCGCCGGTGCGGTAGACCAGCACCGGGAAGAACTGTTCCTTGGCCTGCGCGAAGGCGGCCGTGGACGTGAGCGCGCCCGCAGCAGCAGCGGCCGTGAGCGCGGTGGTGAGGGCGAGTTGTCGAAGCTTCATGGTAGGTCTCCTAGGTAGGTTATGGGTGAAGCACGCGAAGGAACACTCGGAAAATCGATGCGGGATCAATGCGGGAAGGGCCACAGGCGCAGCTTCTGCTTGCCGATGGACCAGAGCCGGGCCAGGCCGTGCGGCTCGACGATCAGGAACCAGACGATGAGCGCGCCGAAGACCATGAATTCGGTGTGGGAGATCGCCGCCGTCGAGATCTCGACCCCGAAGAGCTGACCGATGGCCGGCAGCAGCTGGTTGAGCACGATGGGCAGGATGACGATGAAGGCCGCGCCGAAGAGGCTGCCCATGATGGAGCCCAGGCCGCCGATGATGACCATGAAGAGCAGCTGGAAGGAGCGGTCCACCGAGAAGGCGGCCGGCTCCCAGGAGCCCAGGTGCACGAAGCCCCAGAGCGCGCCGGCCACGCCCACGATGAAGGAGCTCACGGCAAAGGCGCTGAGCTTGGCGTACATGGGCCGGATACCGATCACCGCGGCGGCCACGTCCATGTCGCGGATGGCCATCCACTCGCGGCCGATGGCGCTGCGCACCAGGTTCTTGGCCAGCAGGGCGAACAGCACCAGCAGCGCCAGGCAGAACAGGTATTTCTGCAGCGGCGTGGCTACCGGCAGGCCGAAGACCTGCAGATTGGAGACCGAGACCGAGCCCGAGGGCGTGTGGTTGGTGAACCAGCCGATGCGCAGGAAGGCCCAGTCGCAGAAGAACTGCGCGGCCAGCGTGGCCACCGCCAGGTACAGGCCCTTGACGCGCAGGCTGGGAATGCCGAAGAACATGCCCACCAGCGTGGCGAAGAAACCGCCCGAGAGCAGCGCCAGCAGCAAGGGCATGCCCTCGATGCGCACGAAGGTGTTGTAGGCCGCGTAGGCCCCCACGGCCATGAAGGCCCCCGAACCCAGCGAGATCTGGCCGCAGTAGCCGACCAGGATGTTCACCCCCACCGCCGCCAGCGCCAGGATCAGGAAGGGGATCAGGATGGCGCGGAACAGGTACTCATCAGCCAGCAGCGGCACGCCGACGAAGGCGAAGGCGATCAGCGCCAGGATGGCCCAGCGGTCCTGCGCGATCGCAAAGATCTGCTGGTCCGCCGCGTAGGAGGTCTTGAACTGGCCGTTTTCTCTGTAGAACATATAACTACCGTTCGATGATCTTTTAGCTACGACACACTGCGTTTAACTTTGCTTCGCAAAGTTAGTCTTCGTTTCCGCCGGATCTTTTGCCTCCAGCCGCTCACTGCGTTCGCTTAACTTGCTGCGCAAGTTAGCCTTCGCCGAAAGACCATCGACCGTGTATTTCATACACGGTCGATGATCTTTTCACCAAACAGTCCTTGCGGACGGAACAGCAGGAAGACCAGCGCCAGCATGTAGGCGAACCAGATCTCGATGCCGCCGCCCACATAGGGGCCCAGATAGACCTCGGACAGCTTCTCGCCCACGCCGATGATCAGCCCGCCGATGATGGCGCCGGGCACCGAGGTCAGGCCGCCCAGGATGATCACGGGCAGGGCGCGCAGCGCCACCGTGGTCAGCGAAAACTGCACGCCGAGCTTGCTGCCCCAGATCATCCCGGCCACCAGGGCCACCACCCCGGCCACGCTCCAGACGATGTCCCAGATGCGGTTGAGCGGGATGCCGATGGATTGCGCGGCCTGGTGGTCGTCGGCCACGGCGCGCAGCGCACGTCCGGTGCCGGTCTTCTGGAAGAACAGCGAGAGCCCGGCCACCAGCACGGCCGCGATGCCCGCGGCGATCAGATCCTCCTGGCTCACCAGCACCCCGCCCTCGAACACCGACTGGAAGGCGAAGATCGGGTCCTTGGGCATGCCGATGTCGATCTTGTAGATGTCGCTGCCGAAGATCGTCTGCCCCAGGCCGTCGAGGAAGTAGGTGATGCCCAGCGTGGCCATGAGCAGGGTGGCCCCTTCCTGGTTCACGAGGTGGCGCAGCACCAGGCGCTCGACCGCCCAGGCCACGACGAACATGCAGGCGCCGGCCAGCACGAAGGCCAGCACATTGGCCAGCCACTTGCTCTCGATACCGATCCAGCCCGGCACCCATTCGGCGAAGCGCGCCATGGCCAGGGCCGCGAACAGCACCATGGCGCCCTGCGCAAAGTTGAACACGCCCGAGGCCTTGAAGATCAGCACGAAGCCCAGGGCCACGAGCGAATACAGCATGCCGGCCATCAGGCCGTTGAAGAGGGTTTCGATGAAAAACGCCATGGTTATTGACTCCCCCCCGAAGCGGCCTGTGGCCGCCCCCCCCTCAAGGGGGCGATGCCAGTGGCCTGGCAAAGCCCGTTCCACGACATCCCGCGGCTGGCTTCGTGCATTCGACCCAGATGGGCTGAGGCGTGTTGCATGGTCTTTCGCTCCATCAATGTGAGGTGCCCAGGTAGGCGCGGATCACTTCCTCGTTGTTGCGCACCTCGTCGGGCGTGCCGTCGCCGATCTTCTTGCCGTAGTCGAGCACCACCACGCGATCGGAGATGTCCATCACCACGCCCATGTCGTGCTCGATCAGCACCACCGTGGTCCCGAACTCGTCGTTGATGTCGAGCACGAAGCGGCACATGTCCTGCTTCTCCTCCACGTTCATGCCGGCCATGGGCTCGTCGAGCAGCAGCACCTGCGGCTCCATGGCCAGCGCGCGGCCCAGGTCCACGCGCTTTTGCAGGCCGTAGGGCAGCTGGCCCACGGGCGTCTTGCGGTAGGCCTGGATCTCGAGGAAGTCGATGATGTGCTCGACGAACTCCCGGTGGCGGATCTCCTCGCGCTCGGCCGGGCCGATGCGCAGCGCCTGCAGCAGGATGTTGCTGCGGATCTTGAGGTTGCGCCCGGTCATGATGTTGTCCAGCACGCTCATGCCCTTGAACAGGGCCAGGTTCTGGAAGGTGCGCGCCACGCCCATCTCGGCCACCTGGCGGCTGTTCATGTGGTGGAAGGTCTGGCCGCGAAAGGTGATGGTGCCGTGCTGCGGCACGTAGACGCCATTGATGCAGTTGAGCATGGAGCTCTTGCCGGCGCCGTTGGGGCCGATGATGGCGCGGATCTCGTGCTCGCGCACATTGAAGGAGATGTCGGTCAGGGCCTTCACGCCGCCGAAGGCCAGCGAGATGTTCTGCACGTCGAGGATGAGGTCGCCGAGCTTGCGTTCTTTCATCGCGTCCGTCTTTCTCTCTCAGGCTGCGGCGGCCACCGCCGGGTAGCGTTTCGCCTCGCGGATGGGCAACGTGGCCGCGACCTTGCCGGTGCGACCATCCTCGAACTTCACC
>JAYNNS010000198.1:0-5566 GCA_038112835.1 Curvibacter sp.
CCGGCGCGCCGCCGGGCTCCGGTGCCTTCATCGGCCGATCTCCAGCCGGTCGGCGAAGAAGTCGGGCAGGCCGGCGCGACGGATGGCGTCGGCCGCAGCGTGGTGATCGTAGGCCACGCGGTGAAAGGTGAGCTGGGCCTGCGCGTCGTCGTAGAGCGCGTACATGGCCCGGGGGCTGCCGTCGCGCGGCTGGCCCACCGAGCCGATGGTGGCCAGCCAGTGGCGCCGCGCCGGCACGGGGATGGGCACGCCCGGCGTGGGCACGAAGGGCAGCAGCTGCTCATCGGCACCGCGGTAGTAGAGCGACTGCCGGTGCACATGGCCACCGAAGACGTAGCGCACCTGGTCGAGTGCGCTGGCCGCATCCAGGCTCAGGCCCGCGGACTCCGCGTCATAGACATAGCGCCAGAGCTCGGGCTCATCGGCGGTGGCGTGCACCAGCAGGGCGCGGCCGAGCTGCAGGGTCATGGGCAGGGCGTCGAGGAAGGCACGCTGCGTGGCATTGAGTTGCGCATGTGTCCAGCGCGCCGTGCTCTCGCCCAGGGTGTTCTGGCCTTCGGGCGGGCACGCGGCCATGGCATCGTGGTTGCCCTTGAGCACCCACGCGCCTTCGTCGGCCAGGTCCATGACCAGATCGACCACAGCCCCCGGGTCGGCGCCATAGCCGACCAGGTCGCCGAGAAAGGCGTAGTGCGTGGCCTGCTGGTCACGGGCATGGTCCAGACAGGCCTGCAGGGCGTGCAGATTGGCGTGAAGATCAGACAGGAGGGCCAGACGCATGGCTGGCAGTATGCCTGCGCGGCCGGCCCCGGACACGGGGTTTGTCCTCACGGCCGGCCTGTCGGGCCGACGCTACCATGGCCGACGGAGGAAACATGACCCCCCAGTTCGACTACCTCGTCGTCGGCGGCGGCTCGGCGGGCTGTGTGCTCGCGGCCCGCCTGTCGGAGGACCCGCGCGTGCAGGTAGCCCTGCTCGAAGCCGGGCCCGCCGACCGCAGCGTGCTCATCCACTGCCCGGCCGGCCTGGCGCTGCTGGCCAGGAGCGGCCAGGCCAACTGGGGCTTCCAGACCACGCCCCAGCAGGGCCTGAACGGCCGGCGCGGCTACCAGCCGCGCGGCAAGGTGCTGGGCGGCTCGAGCTCGGTCAACGCCATGATCTACACGCGCGGCGTGCCGCAGGACTACGACGGCTGGGCCGCAGCCGGCAACCCGGGCTGGAGTTGGGACGAGGTGCTGCCCTACTTCCGCCAGGCCGAGCACAACGAGCGCGGCGTGGATGCGTACCACGGCGTGGGCGGCCCGCTCAACGTGATGGACTTGGCGCAACCCAACCGCTACAGCCCGCATTTCGTGCAGGCCGGCGTGCAGGCCGGCTATCCGCACAACGAGGACTTCAACGGCCCCAGCCAGGAAGGCGTGGGCCTGTACCAGGTGACGCACAGGAACGGCGAGCGCTATTCCGCCGCCAAGGCCTATCTCACCCCCCACCTCGCGCGGCCCAACCTGCGGGTGATCACGGGCGCGCAGGCCACGCGCGTGCTGCTCGAGGGTCGGCGCGCCGTGGGGGTGGCCTTCCTCCAGGAGGGACGGGCGCAGGAGCTGCGCGCCGCGCGCGAGGTCGTCCTCTCGGCTGGCGCGCTGCAGTCGCCGCAGCTGCTCATGCTCTCGGGCATCGGCCCGGGCGGGCTGCTGCACCAGCACGGCATTCCCGTGCTGCACGAGCTGCCCGGCGTGGGCCGCCACCTGCAGGACCATGTGGACGTGGTGACGGTCTACGACGCGCCGCAGCTCACCGACCTCTTCGGCCTCTCGCTCCGGGGCATGCTGAATGTGCTGCGCGGCGTCTGGGAATGGCGCCGCTCACGCAGCGGCCTGCTCACGACCAATTTCGCCGAGGCCGGCGGTTTCATCCGCAGCCAGGCCAGCGAAGCCGTGCCCGACCTGCAGCTGCACTTCGTGATCGGCAAGCTGGTGGACCACGGCCGCACCACGACCACGGGCCATGGCTATTCCTGCCACGTCTGCCTGCTGCGCCCGAAGAGCCGCGGCAGCCTGCGTCTGGCCAGCGCCGATCCACTGGCCGCGCCGCTGATCGATCCGAATTTCCTGGGCGAGCGCGACGACGTGGAACGCCTGATCCGCGGTTTCAAGCTCATGCGCAGCATCCTCTCGCAGCCGGCGCTGGCACGCTTCGGCGCCCGGGAGCTGCCGGCGTCGGCCGTGGCCAAGAGCGACGTGCAGATCGAGCAGTTCATCCGCAACCATGCCGACACCATCTACCACCCCGCGGGCAGCTGCCGCATGGGGCCCGGAGAGATGGACGTGGTGGATGCGCAGCTGCGCGTGCACGGTGTGCAGGGCCTGCGCGTGGTGGACGCGAGCATCATGCCGGCCCTGGTGGGCGGCAACACCAACGCGCCGGTGATCATGATCGCGGAGAAGGCCGCCGACCTGATCCGGGCGCGGGCACGCTGAGCCCGTCGCAGCCCGGAGCACGGGCTTGTCAGGTTTTTTCCGACACGAGAAACCGGCAGATGCCGATTCAAGTCGGGCGACATGGGGCCTACAGTGATTTCACCACAGCGCACGCTGATGTGATGCAAGGAATACCCGTGAGAACCAACCCCATTTCCCTCAACCCCTTCAGCCTGATGATGGAGCCCGAAACAGTGCTCCAGGCCATGGAGCGCTCGACCTCGCTGGGCGCCCTGCGCCGGCGCCAGCTGCGCCCGCTGGACAAGCCCCTGATCCCCTATGCGGTGAACCTGCTGGAGGATGAGCCGGACACGGACGACACGGTACCAGGCGGGCTCGAGACCGGCCATTGAAGCGCGACCTGGCTGGCAGCGCCGGCACGACACGGTGCTAGCATCGGGCGCATGCAGACTCCTTCCTGGCTGGCGCGCTTTCCCGTCGGTCTTTTTGCGATCCCTGTCGGTCTTTTTGCGCTGGGCGGCGCCTGGCGCCGCGCCTCGGCCTTCGGTTGGCCCGGCGTGGTCATGGCCGGTGACCTGCTGGCCGCCGCGGCCCTGGCCCTGCTGCTGCTCCTGCTGCTGATCTACGGGCTCAAGGCCCTGCGCCATCCCCAGGCCATCGCCGCCGAGTTCACGCACCCGCTGGCCGGCTCGCTGATGGCGCTGATCCCCCTCTCCCTCCTGCTCTGCATCCTCTACTACGGCCGGCCCGGGCACACGGGCAGGCTGCTCCTGCTGCTGGGCACGCTGGCACTGCTGGGCGTGATCGCCATCCGCAGCGTGTCCATCATCACCAACGCCTCCCTGCCGGCCGGCGCCGTGACGCCGGCGCTCTACGTCCCGCCGGTGGCCGGCGGCTATGTGGGCGGCATGGCACTGCAGGTGCTGGGCTACCCGGGCTGGGCCGCCCTGCTCTTCGGCATGGGCCTGGTCAGCTGGGCGCTGCTGGAGATCCGGGTGCTCAACCGTCTCTTCGAGGGCGCGATGCCCGAAGCCCTGCGCCCCACCATCGGGCTGGAACTGGCGCCGGCCACCGTGGGCACGCTGACCGTGGCCACGCTCTGGCCGCAGCTGCCGGGCGAGTTGCTGATCATCGGCCTGGGCATCGCCGCCGGCCCGCTGGTGGCTGTGCTGGCGCGCCACCGCTGGTGGCGCCAGGTGCCTTTTGCCATCGGCTTCTGGTCCTTTTCCTTCCCGGCGGCGGCCTTCGCCGCGGCCCTGGTGGAAGTGGTGCACCGCGGCGGCTGGCCGCCGTCCGTGGCGGCCGCCGGCCTGGTGCTCGCCTCGGCCGTGATCGCCCTGCTGGCCCTGCGCACGGGGCGCCTGCTGCTGCTGGGCCGGCTGCTCCCGGCCCTGCCCCCCCAGGTGGCACGGCCATGAGCTTCTGGCCTTCCTGCGGCTACGAACACCTGCACGTGCGCACCGACGGGCGGCTGGTGGTGACGCCGCCCTACCTGCGCCACTGGCTGGACCGCCCCGAGCTGGCCCTGGTGCCCGAATCCTGCAAGGCCGAGCGCCAATTGCACCAGACCCTGCGCGAGGACCCGCTGCGCGTGGTGGATGCGGCCACGCTGGCCCGCTTCAAGGACGCGGATGCGCGCGAGAACTACCGCCTGTTCCTGGCCCTGCGCGACGGCCTGCTGTCGGCCGGCACGCTGGAGGACTGGTACCTGCAGCTCATGCGCGGCGGGCGCATCGAGATCCCGCCACTGTTCATCGATCTCGTGGTGCAGGTGCTGCTGCGCCATCTGCTGCGCGACGCCGACGACGTGCTGCAGCTGCGCGCCGCCGAGCTGCTCTTCCGGCCCCAGCGGGTGACGGTGCAGGACGGCCAGGTGCTGGCGGCCGACCAGGCGGTGGTGGAGCAGCACAGCCGCAATGCGGGCCTGGGCGAGCTCGGCCGCCTGCTGATGGAAAACAAGACCGCGCTGCGCGCCGCCGAGCTGGCCGTGCTGGACGCCTCGAACGCCGGGCAGTACCGCGAACGCAGCGAACGCCACCGCTTCCTGCTGGACCTGACCCATGAAGTCACGCAGGACCTGAGCCACGGCCTGACCCTGCGCATGACGCGTGCGCGCAGCGGCCTGAAGGCGCTGGCGCGGGTGCTGGAGCTGTGGGTGCAGCAGCTGCTGGGCGTGACGGTGAAGATCGAGCCGCTGGCCCGCGTGGACGATACCGCCTGGCGCTGGCATATCGGCCTGGACAGCGAGGCCACGGCCATCCTCAACGATCTTTACGAGGGGGTGGAGGTCGGCGCCGCGCGCATGCAGCGCCTGATCAGCCTGTTCCGCCTGACGCTTGCCGACACGTCCCTCGTGCGGCCGGACATGGCGGGCAAGCCCGTCTACCTCGGCCTGGCCATGAACCCGCAGGGCCTGCTGCGTCTCAAGCCGCAGAACCTGCTGCTCAACCTGCCGCTGGCGGCCGCGCCGTAGCGCGGCTTACATGTTGCGGCGGTACTGCCCGCCGACCTCGAACAGCGCGGTGGTGATCTGCCCCAGCGAGCAGACCTGCACCGCGTCCATCAGCACCTCGAAGACGTTCCGGTTCTCGATCACGGCCTGCTGCAGGCGCTGCAGCATGGTGGGCGACTCGGCCGCGTGGCGGGTGTGGAAGTCGTGCAGGCGCTGCAGCTGGCTCTGTTTCTCCTCCTCGGTCGAGCGCGCGAGCTCCAGCTTCTCGAGCACGGCGTCGCCGTGCGGGTTGCGGAAGGTGTTGACGCCGATGATGGGCAACTCGCCGGTGTGCTTGAGCATCTCGTAGTGCATGCTCTCGTCCTGGATCTTGCCGCGCTGGTAGCCGGTCTCCATGGCGCCCAAGACGCCGCCGCGCTCCGCGATGCGCTCGAACTCGGCCAGCACGGCCTCCTCCACGAGTTCGGTCAGTTCCTCGATGACGAAGGCGCCCTGGTTGGGGTTCTCGTTCCTGGCCAGGCCCCACTCGCGGTTGATGATGAGCTGGATGGCCATGGCGCGGCGCACCGAATCTTCCGTGGGTGTGGTGATCGCCTCGTCGAAGGCGTTGGTGTGCAGGCTGTTGCAGTTGTCGTAGATGGCGATCAGGGCCTGCAGCGTGGTGCGGATGTCGTTG
>JAYNNS010000199.1:0-4091 GCA_038112835.1 Curvibacter sp.
AGGGCCAGGCTGATGCGCTCGTTGGCGCGCTGCACGCCCCGGGCCACGACGACCATGGTGAGCGCCAGCCCCGCCGCCTGCCAGGCCAGCGCCTCGGC
The DNA here is from genome assembly GCA_038112835.1 of Curvibacter sp. Classification (GTDB taxonomy): domain Bacteria; phylum Pseudomonadota; class Gammaproteobacteria; order Burkholderiales; family Burkholderiaceae_C; genus Hylemonella. Next base: position 99 of record JAYNNS010000199.1, read on the forward strand.
GCCCGAGGCCACGTGCCCGGCGAAGGCGGCCGCATGCCCGGGCGCGGCCAGGGCGCGCATGTTGCCGCTGAAGTAGAGCGCGGCGTACTTGAACACCCAGCCCGCGATCACCGCGTAGTAGGCCAGGATCAGGCCCGCCACGACCACGCCCAGCATGCCCAGGTGGCGCCAGGGCGAGCGCGGCGCCAGCACGTGGAAGGCCGAGGACGATTCCTGCTGCGCGCCACGCCCGATCGAGAACTCCGCCAGCAGCAGCGGAATGCCGACCAGCAGCACCAGGCCCAGGTAGACCAGCAGGAAGGCGCCGCCGCCGTTCTCGCCCGCCACATAGGAGAAGCGCCAGACATTGCCCAGGCCGATGGCCGAGCCCAGCGAGGCCAGCAGGAAGCCGGCGGTGGAGCGCCAGTGGTCGTTCGGGGCGGTGTCGCTCATGTCGGCCTCGTGGGGGTGCAGGCCGCAGCATAGCCGGGCGGCGGCTTCACAGGCTCCTCACCCGCAGACGGCGCAGCAGGGCCTTCTCGGCTTCCACGGCCAGGAACTTGGCGGCGCCCAGGGCCAGGATGACCAGCCAGGTGGCCAGGTCCAGCGCCGTGGTCTGGAACAGGCGCTGCATCGGCGGCGCGTAGGTGAACAGCAGCTGGAAGACGATCAGCAGGGCGCTCATCCCCAGGGCCACGGCATTGCCCCTGAAGATCCGCCAGCTCAGGGCGTGGGCCGTGAAGTGGCGCACGTTGTACAGGTAGACCAGCTCGCCGACCACCAGCATGTTGACCGCCGCGGTGCGCGCGGTCTCGATGCTGCTGCCGCGCGCGAGCGACCACTCGAAGATGGCGAAGGTCACCGCGATCATCAGCAGGCTGACGTAGCAGATGCGGAACGCCAGCACGCGCGTGATCAGCGGCTCCGAGGGCGGGCGCGGCGGGCGCTGCATGGTGTCGGGCTCGGCCGGCTCGAAGGCCAGGGCCAGGGCCAGCGTCACGGCGGTGATGGTGTTGACCCACAGGATCTGGCCCGCCGTGACGGGCAGCGCCAGGCCGGCAAAGACCGCCAGCAGGATCACCCCGGCCTCGCCCCCGTTGGTGGGCAGGATGAAGAGCAGGGACTTCTTGATGTTGTCGAACACCACGCGGCCCGCACGCACGGCGCGGGCGATGGTGGCGAAGTTGTCGTCGGTCAGCACCAGGTCGGCCGCCTCGCGGGCGGCATCGGTGCCCTTGTGGCCCATGGCCACGCCGATGTGCGCGGCCTTGAGCGCCGGCGCGTCGTTGACGCCGTCGCCGGTCATGGCCACCAGCTCGCCGCGGGCCTGCAGGGCCGCCACCAGGCGCAGCTTGTGCTCGGGGCTGGCGCGCGCGAACACATCGGTCTCCTGGGCCGCGCGCTCCAGCGCCGCGTCGTCCAGGCGCTCGATCGCCTCGCCGGTCAGCGCCCCGTCGGTGCGCAGGCCCAGCTGGCGCCCGATGGCCACCGCGGTGATCGCGTGGTCGCCGGTGATCATCTTGACGCGCAGGCCCGCGCGCTGGCAGTCGGCCACGGCCGCGATGGCCTCCTCGCGCGGCGGGTCGATCAGGCCCAGCAGGCCCAGCAGCGTGAAGCGGCGCTCGATGTCGGCCATGGACAGCGCCGTCGTGCCGGCCGGCATCTCGCAGCGCGCCAGCGCCAGCACCCGCTGCCCGGCGCCGGCCGCTTCCGCCATGCGCGCCTCCCAGGCGGCCCGGTCCAGCGCCCGGCCGCTGCCGTCGCGGGTGCACAGGTCGAGCACGCGCTCGGGCGCGCCCTTGAGCAGCATGAAGACCGCGCCCTGGTGGTCGTGGTGCAGCGTGGCCATGAAGCGGTGCTCGGACTCGAAGGGGATCTCGTCGAGCCGGGGCGTGGCGGCGGCGGCCTCGGCCGGGTCCAGGCCGGCCTTGTGCGCCAGTGTCAGCAGCGCGCCTTCCGTGGGGTCGCCCACCAGCTGCCAGCCCTGTGCCGGCGTGGGGTCGAGGCGCGCGTTGTTGCACAGCAGCGCGCACTGCGCCAGCGCCAGCAGCGCGGGTTCCTGCTCGGCCGCGACGGGCGTGCCCGCCTCGTGGAAGCCGCCCTCGGGCGCGTAGCCGCTGCCGCTGACCGTCAGCGTGCGCAGCGGCAGCAGGGCGCGCACGGCCGTCATCTCGTTGCGGGTCAGCGTGCCCGTCTTGTCCGAGCAGATCACGGTGACCGAGCCCAGGGTCTCCACGGCCGGCAGCCGGCGCACGATGGCGTGCTGGCGGGCCATGCGGCGCGTGCCGATGGCCAGCACGATGGTGACGATGGCCGGCAGCCCCTCCGGGATGGCCGCCACGGCCAGGCCCACCACGGCCAGGAAGACCTCCAGCATGGGCATGCGGTGCCACAGGTGGCCGTAGAGGAAGGTCAGCAGGCCCGCGACCAGGATGAAGAGCGTGACCTGGCGCGCGAACTGGTCGAGCCGGCGCGTCAGCGGCGTGGCCAGCGTCGTCACCTCGCCCACCAGCGCGCCGATGCGGCCCATCTCGGTGGCCTGCCCGGTGCCCACCACCAGGCCCTGCGCCAGGCCGAAGCTCACCACCGTGCCCGCGTAGGCCATGCCGCTGCGGTCACCGATGGCCGCGTCGGCGGCGACCGGCGCCGTCGTCTTCTCCACCGCCACCGATTCCCCGGTCAGCGCGGCCTCGTTGACGCGCAGGTTCTTCACGCGCAGCAGGCGCAGATCGGCCGGCACGCGCGCGCCCGACTCGAGCAGCACCACGTCGCCCGGCACCAGCTCCGCGGCATCGATCTCGTGCCGCGCCCCGGCGCGCAGCACCAGGGCGCGGCTGGCCAGCATGGCGCGCACCGCCTCCAGCGCCTTCTCGGCCTTGCCTTCCTGCAGGAAGCCGATCGCGGCATTGATCAGCACCACGCCGAGGATCACGCCCGCGTCGATGTAGTCCTCCAGCGCGAAGGTGACGGCGCCGGCCGCTAGCAGCACATAGATCAGGGGGTTGTGGAACTGCAGGGCCAGGCGCAGCCAGGCGGCGCGCCGCGGCGGGGCCGGCAGGTCGTTGCGGCCGTAGTGGGCCAGGCGGCGCGCCGCCTCGTCCGGGTCCAGGCCGGTGCCGGCCGGCGTGGCCAGCGCATGCAGGGCCTCGTCCGCGGACAGGGTGTGCCACAGCGGCGTCGGGCCGGAGGTCGAGGAGGCGTCAGGGTTCATGCCGGAGAGGTTCCTGAAGGTGCGGGTCAGGCCCAGGGGACGGGCTGCAGGCCGGACCCATTATGAAAACGGATCGGTCTGTGGGGATTTGCGCCGTGCCCGCCGTTTGACCTGGATCAAGCCCGGGCCGGGGCGGGACCGGCGGATGCGGTATCTTCGACAGCGACCGCCCTCTGTGGCCGCCCGCCGGCCGCAAGCGCCATCCACCTGTCCCATGCCACACGACGTCAGCCTCATCGCCACCATCGCCGCCGCCTTCGGCCTGGCCATGATCCTCGGCCTGATCGCCAGCAACCTGCGCATGCCGCCGCTGGTGGGCTATCTGCTGGCCGGCATCATGATCGGCCCCTTCACGCCGGGCTTCGTGGCCGATGTGGGCCTGGCCGGGCAGCTGGCCGAGATCGGTGTCATGCTGCTGATGTTCGGCGTGGGCCTGCACTTCTCGCTCAAGGACCTGCTGGCCGTGCGCCGCATCGCCGTGCCCGGCGCCATCGTGCAGATCGCCGTGGCCACGGTCCTGGGCCTGGCCGTGGCCCGGTTCTGGGGCTGGAGCCTGGGCGGCGCCCTGGTCTTCGGCCTGTGCCTCTCGGTGGCCAGCACCGTGGTGCTGCTGCGCGCGCTCGAGGCCAGGGGCCTGCTCAAGTCCATCAACGGCCAGATCGCCGTGGGCTGGCTGGTGGTGGAAGACCTGGTCATGGTGCTGGTGCTGGTGCTCGTGCCGGCGCTGGCCGGTGTCATGAGTGCGGCGGGCGGCGGCGCAGCGGCCGATGCGGGCGAGCTGTGGACCACCCTGGGCCTGACGC
>JAYNNS010000199.1:4101-5561 GCA_038112835.1 Curvibacter sp.
TATGCTGACCTCGGCGGGTCAGCCGGCGACCGAGGTCGCCACGGCGGCCGACATCTGGGAGACCGTGGGCCTGACCCTGGCCAAGGTCACGGCCTTCATCGTGCTCATGCTGGTCGTGGGCCGGCGCGTGCTGCCCAAGGCCCTGTGGTGGGTGGCGCGCACCGGTTCGCAGGAGCTGTTCACGCTGAGCATCGTGGCCGTGGCCCTGGGCGTGGCCTTCGGCGCGGCCAAGCTCTTCGACGTGTCCTTCGCGCTCGGCGCCTTCTTCGCCGGCATGATGATGCGCGAGTCCGAGTTCAGCCACCGCGCGGCGGACGAGTCGCTGCCGCTGCGCGACGCCTTCGCCGTGCTCTTCTTCGTCTCGGTCGGCATGCTCTTCGACCCCATGGTCATCGTGCAGCAGCCCGTCAAGCTGCTGGCCGTGGTGGCCATCATCCTGCTGGGCAAGACCGTGGCCGCCGTGGCCCTGGTGCTGCTGTTCCGCTACCCGCTCAGCACCGCGCTCACGGTGGGCGTGAGCCTGGCGCAGATCGGCGAGTTCTCCTTCATCCTGGCCGGCATGGGCGTGGCCCTGCAGCTCATGCCGGTCGAGGGGCAGAGCCTGGTGCTGGCCGGCGCGCTGATCTCGATCGCGCTCAATGCCTCGCTCTTCGCGGCCGTCGAGCCCGCGCGGCGCTGGATCCTGGCGCGTTCGGCGCTGGCGCGCCGGCTGGAGCAGCGCGACGACCCGCTGGCCGAGCTGCCCATGAGCACCGACCCCAAGCTGCTGAGCCGCCAGGTGGTGCTGGTGGGCTATGGCCGCGTGGGCCGGCGCATCGCCCAGACCCTGCGCGAGCAGCACATCCCCCATGTGGTGGCCGAGCAGAACCGCGAGATCGTCGACGCCCTGCGCAGGCAGGGCGTGCCCGCCGTCAGCGGCGACGCGCAGACCGCCGAGGTGCTGATCCAGGCCCACGTCACACGCGCGGCCATGCTGGTCATCGCCATCCCCGACGCGGTGGACGTGCGCAAGATGGTGGAGATCGCGCGCACGCTCAACCCGGAGATCCGGGTGGTGCTGCGCACCCACAACGAGGAAGAAGCCGGGCTGCTGCGCAAGGAAAGCCTGGGCGAGGTCTTCATCGGCGAGCACGAGCTCGCGCGCGGCATGTCCGCGCACATCCTGCAACAACTCGGTGTCACCGGAGGGCCCGCCCCATGAGCAAGATCACCCATATCCTGGCCGCGACCGACCTCTCGGCCAGCTCGCTGGAGGCCGTGGACCGCAGCCTGCTGCTGGCCGCCACCCTGGGCGCACGCTGCACCGTGCTGCACGCCCTGGGCCTGGACGCGCTGGCGCCGCTGCGCGCGCTGCTGGGCGCACGGGCCGAGGCCGTCTCGGACCAGCTGCTGGCCCAGGCCCGGGCCGAGCTGGCCCAGGCCGTGGCCGAGTCCCGCCAGGCCCGCGGCCTGGACCCGGT
>JAYNNS010000200.1:0-4284 GCA_038112835.1 Curvibacter sp.
GCTGGTGATCATCGAGTTCCAGCTGCACATCGACGGCCGCAAGGCCGCCGAGGATGTGCGCGAGAAGGTGGCCTCGATCCGCCCCAATCTGCGCGACGAGGTGGAGGAGCCGCGCGTGCTGCGGTTCGACCCGGCCAGCCGCGCCATCTGGTCGCTGGCCGTGCTGCCCGACCCGAGCGTCGGCAAGGCACCGGGCACCGCCGGGCCGCCCCAAGGTGCGAGCGCCCCCTCGGGGGGCAGCGCACCACGCGCAGCGGGAAGCGTGGGGACACCATCCGCGGTGGAGCTTACGAGCTGGGCCGACCAGGTGCTCAAGAAGCGGCTGGAGAACGTGCGGGGCGTGGGCGCGGTGAACCTGGTGGGCGCCACCAAGCGCGAGATCAACATCTACCTGCGTCCCGAGGCGCTGGAGGCCTACGGCGTCACGCCCGAGCAGGTGGCCAACGCGGTGCGCACCGAGAACCAGGACCTGCCGCTGGGCGCCGTGCGATCGAGCAGCCAGGAGCTGGCGGTGCAGATCGACGCCCGCATGCAGCGGCCCGAGGACTTCAACCGCATCATCGTGGCACGCAAGGGCAGCACGCCGATCCGCCTGGCCCAGGTGGCCAAGGTGCAGGACGGCCCACAGGAGGTCGAGACCCTGGCGCTCTACAACGGCACGCGCACCCTGCTGCTGTCGGTGCAGAAGGCGCAGGACGAGAACACCATCGCCGTGATCGACGGCCTCATGCGCACCGTGGCCGAGATGCAGGCCCAGCTGCCGCCGGGCGTGCGCCTGGAGCCCATCCAGGACGGCTCGCGCCCGATCCGGGTGGCGGTGCAGAACGTGCGCCAGACCCTGATCGAAGGCGCCGTCCTCACCGTGCTCATCGTCTTCCTGTTCCTGAACTCCTGGCGCTCCACCGTCATCACCGGGCTGACGCTGCCGATCGCGCTGATCGGCACCTTCCTCTTCATGCACGGGTTCGGCTTCACCATCAACATGATCACGCTGATGGCGCTGTCGCTGTGCGTGGGCCTGCTGATCGACGACGCCATCGTGGTGCGCGAGAACATCGTGCGCCATGTGCAGATGGGCAAGGATCCGTACCAGGCTTCGCTCGACGGCACGCAGGAGATCGGCCTGGCCGTGCTGGCCACCACCTTCTCCATCGTGGCCGTGTTCCTGCCCATCGGCTTCATGGGCGGCATCATCGGCAAGTTCTTCCACGAGTTCGGCATCACCATCGTGGCCGCGGTGCTGATCTCCATGTTCGTGAGCTTCACGCTCGACCCCATGCTGTCGTCCGTCTGGCACGACCCGAGCATCCACACCCACGGCAGCAAGACCGCGCCGCTGACCTTCTATGACCGCACCATCGGCCGCGTCACCGGCTGGTTCGACGACGCCACCGAGCGCCTGGCCGACGGCTACCAGGCCATCCTGCGCTGGGCCCTGGTGCACAAGCTCAAGACCCTGGCGCTGGCCCTGGGCATCTTCGTGCTCAGCCTCTTCATGGTGCCGCTGCTGGGCACGGAGTTCGTGCCCAAGGCCGACTTCTCCGAGACCAGCCTGAACTTCTACACGCCCGTGGGCTCGTCGATCGAGGCCACCGAGACCAAGGCGCGCCAGGTGCAGGACATCCTGCGCGAATTCCCCGAGGTGCGCTACTCGCTGGCCACGATCAACACGGGCAACGCGCTGGGCAAGAACTACGCCAGCGTCTACGTGCGCCTGGTCGACCGCCAGCAGCGCACCCGCAACGTGGACCAGATCTCGGCCGAGCTGCGCGAGCGGCTGGCGCGCGTGCCGGGCCTGACGGTGACGCACGCCGGCCTGCTCGACGCCGTGGGCGGGCAGAAGCAGATCGAGTTCTCGCTGCAGGGCAGCGACCTGCAGGAACTGGAGCGGCTCAGCCAGCGGGTGCTGGACCGCATCCGCGACATCCCGGGTCTCGTGGACCTGGATTCCAGCGTCAAGCCGGGCAAGCCCACCATCGCCGTGCAGGTCAACCGGGAAGCCGCCTCGGACCTGGGTCTGGGCGTGAACCAGATCGCGGCCTCGCTGCGCACCCTGATCGCGGGCCAGACCGTGGGCAACTGGCGCGCGAGCAACGACCAGACCTATGACGTCAACGTGCGCCTGGCCCCCGAGGCGCGCCACAGCATGGCCGACCTCGAGCGCCTGCCCTTCGCCCTTGGGGCAAACAGCGATGGCAGCTCACGCGTGATCCGCCTCAACCAGGTGGCGCGGCTGGCGCCGGACACCGGCTCCAACCAGATCAACCGGCGCGACCTCATGCGCGAGGTGGCGGTGACTGCCAACGTCTACAACCGCTCGGCCGGCGAGGTCTCGGCCGACATCCGCCGGGCGCTCGACGGCATGGCCTTTCCGCCGGGCTACCGCTACCAGTTCGGCGGCTCGACCAAGAACATGCAGGAATCCTTCGGCTACGCGCTCTCGGCGCTGGCCATGGCCATCATTTTCATCTACATGATCCTGGCCAGCCAGTTCAAGAGCTTCCTGCAGCCCGTGGCCCTCATGACCTCGCTGCCACTGACCCTGATCGGCGTGGTGCTGGCGCTGCTGATGTTCCGCTCCACGCTGTCCATGTTCTCCATCATCGGCATCGTGATGCTCATGGGCCTGGTGACCAAGAACGCCATCCTGCTGGTGGATTTCGCGATCCGCGCCCGCGAGGACGGCATGGAGCGCGCCCAGGCCCTGCTGATGGCCGCCAAGGTGCGGCTGCGCCCCATCCTGATGACCACCCTGGCCATGATCTTCGGCATGGTGCCGCTGGCCTTCGCGCTGACCGAGGGTTCGGAGCAGCGCGCGCCCATGGGCCAGGCCGTGATCGGCGGGGTCATCACCTCCTCGCTGCTGACCCTGGTCGTCGTGCCCGTGGTCTACTGCTACATGGACGACCTGGGCCGCTGGCTGGGCCGGCGCTGGCGGGGCGAAAAGTGAGCGCCAAGTAAAATTTTCCAGGACCCCTTAAAATACCCCGTGGAGTATCAAGATGAACTTTGAACAAGCCCGTTTCAACATGATCGAGCAGCAGATCCGTCCCTGGAACGTGCTCGACGCCGAGGTGCTGGACCTGCTCTCGCAGGTGCGCCGCGAGGCCTTCGTGCCCGTGGCCCACCAGGCCCTGGCCTTTGCCGACCTGGAGCTGCCCCTGCGCGGCACGGGCGAGCAGGGCCAGTGCATGCTCGCGCCCAAGGTCGAGGCCCGCATGCTGCAGGACCTGGCGGTGCAGAAGCAAGAGAAGGTGCTGGAGATCGGCACCGGCTCGGGCTACATGGCCGCCCTGCTGGCGCAACGCGCCCAGCGCGTGATCACGCTGGAGATCGTGCCCGAGCTCGCCGCCCAGGCGCGCGAGAACCTGCGCAAGGCCGGCGTGAACAACGTCGAGGTCCGCCAGGCCGACGGCGCCCACGGCGCACCGGTCGAAGGCCCCTTCGACGTCATCGTGCTCAGCGGCTCGGTGGCCGAGGTGCCGCACCAGCTGCTGGAGCAACTCAAGACCGGTGGCCGCCTGATGGCCATCGTGGGCGACGCGCCCGTCATGCGCGCCACCCTCTACACGCGCACCAGCGCCGTCGAGTACCTGAGCACCCAGGGCTGGGACACGCTGGCGCCGCGCCTGCTGAACTTCCCGGAGCATCCCCGTTTCAACTTCTGAGAGGCGTCCCTGCGTCAAGCCGGGGCGAGACCATCATGATCGACCACATCCATCCCGGAGATCTCGACACCTGGGTCCGCAAGGTCCAGGCCCATGGCCGCCCGCTCGTGCTCGACGTCCGTGAACCCCAGGAGCTGCAGCAGGCCCGCCTGCAGCCCGCGGCGGACTACGACCTGGTGCACATCCCCATGGGTGTCATCCCGCCGCGCCTGAACGAGCTGGACCCCTCGCGCCCCGTCGCCTGCCTGTGCCACCACGGCGGGCGCAGCGCGCGCGTGGCCGAGTTCCTGCGGCACCAGGGCTTCACGCACGTGGTCAACATCACGGGCGGCATCAACGCCTGGTCCGTCCAGGTCGACCCCAGCGTGCCGCGCTACTGAACAGGCCCGCCCCTCCCCTCTTTCCAGCGTACTGTCATCAAGGATGTCCATGAAAGCCTTCCGTCTGCCGCACCTGACCCTGGCCATCGCGGCCGCCCTGGCCCTGCCCGCACAGGCGCAAAGCCTGCAGGCGCTCTACGAGGCGGCGCGCGGCCATGACGCGGCCTACCAGGCCGCGCGCGCGCAGTACGAGGCTTTGTTCAACGAGTGCAAGAAGCAGGGCGACGTGCTCTGCC
>JAYNNS010000200.1:4294-5552 GCA_038112835.1 Curvibacter sp.
CGACCAGGCCAAGGCCGCGCTGCTGCCCACGGTGAACTTCACCGCCGGCGCCTCTTCTTCCAGCCTGCGCACCGAAGCCGGCGGCAGCACCACGGACCGCGACTTCGACAACCGCAACGTAGGCATCAACGCCAACCAGCCGCTCTACCGGCCCAACAACTACGCCACCTACCAGCAGGGCACGCGCCAGGCGGATCTGGCCGAGGCCCAGCTGCTGGCCGCGGAGCAGGACCTGATCGTGCGCGTGAGCCAGGCCTATTTCGACGTGCTGGGCGCGCAGGACAGCCTGGCCTTCGTGCAGGCGCAGAAGACCGCGGTGGCCGAGCAGCTGGCCTCGGCGCGGCGCAACTTCGAGGTCGGCACCGCCACCATCACCGACACGCGCGAGGCCCAGGCCCGCTACGACCTGGTCACCGCGCAGGAGATCGCCGCCGAGAACGACCTGCGCGTCAAGCGGCTTGCGCTGAACCAGCTGGTCGGCCAGCCCGAAGCCCGCCCGCACCCGCTCGCGCCTTCGGCCAGCCTGCCCGCGCTGCTGCCCGAGGATGTCAACACCTGGGTGCAGCAGGGCCAGGACCAGCATCCGGCCATCCGCCAGGCGCGCATCGCGCTGGAGATCGCCGACCTGGAGACCGACAAGGCCATGGCGGGCCACAAGCCCACGCTGGACCTCAACGCCAGCCACACCATCAACCGCAACATCGGCGGCACCGCGCTGTCGACCGTCGATTCCAAGACCTACAACACCACCGTGGGCGTGCAGTTCGTGCTGCCGCTGTTCGCCGGCTTCGCCACCCAGAACCGCCTGCGCGAGACCCTGGCGCTGGAGGAGAAGGCCCGCGCCGACCTGGACAATGCCCAGCGCACCGTGGCCCAGGGCACGCGCGCAGCCTATTTCGGCGTGGTCTCGGGTCTGGGCCAGGTCAAGGCGCTCGAAGCGGCCGAGACTTCGAGCCAGAGTGCCCTGGACGCCAACAAGCTGGGCTACCAGGTGGGCGTGCGCATCAACATCGACGTGCTGAACTCCCAGAGCCAGCTCTACCAGACCAAGCGCGACCTGGCCAAGGCGCGCTACGACGTGCTGGTCGGCGGGCTCAAGCTGCGCCAGGCCAATGGCACGCTGCGCAGCGAGGATCTGCTGGGCGTCAACGCCCTGCTGGCGCCCACGCCGGACGCCCCCGCGCTGCCCCTGCCCCCTGCCGTCACGCCTCAGGCCAGGTAAGCGGCCAGCGCGTCCCGGGTCCGCGCCGCCGCGCCG
>JAYNNS010000201.1:0-5187 GCA_038112835.1 Curvibacter sp.
TGGCCGTACTGGGCAAGACGGGCCGCAACTTCGCCGCCGGCATGTCGGGCGGCATCGCCTACGTCTACGACGAGGACGGCCAGTTCGCCACGCGCTGCAACACCGCCATGGTTTCCATGGAGAAGGTGCTGCCCGCAGCCGAGCAGGAGAAACTGCTGGACAAGGCCATCTGGCATCGTGGCCAGACCGACGAGGCCCAGCTCCGGAAGCTGCTGGAAGACCATCACCGCTGGACCGGCAGCAAGCGCGCGCGCGAGCTGCTCGACCACTGGAACGAGGCCCGCGCCAAGTTCGTGAAGGTGTCCCCGAACGAGTACAAGCGTGCCCTGGGCGAGATCCATGCCAAGAAGGCGGCGCCTGCGAAGGCTGCGTCCAAGAAGGAAGCCGCTGCGGCTAAGTAATGACTGGGCGGGACAGGCCGGGATTTGCGGACGCATCCGCCCTGTCTCCCACTGACTAGATAGGAATACATCATGGGTAAAGTCACCGGCTTCATGGAGTACGAGCGCCTGGAAGAGGGCTACGAGCCCGTTGCGCAGCGGGTCAAGAACTACAAGGAATTCGTGATCGGCCTGAGCGACGAGCAGGCCAAGATCCAGGGCGCGCGCTGCATGGACTGCGGGACGCCGTTCTGCAACAGCGGCTGTCCGGTCAACAACATCATTCCGGACTTCAACGATCTGGTCTACCAGGGTGACTGGAAGAACGCGATCGAGGTGCTGCACAGCACCAACAACTTCCCGGACTTCACCGGTCGTGTCTGCCCCGCACCCTGCGAGGCGGCCTGCACGCTGAACATCAACAGCGATGCCGTGGGCATCAAGTCCATCGAGCATGCCATCATCGACAAGGCTTGGGCCCAGGGCTGGGTGCAGCCGCAGCCCGCGGCCGTCAAGACCGGCAAGAAGGTGGCCATCGTCGGCTCGGGCCCGGCCGGTATGGCCGCTGCCCAGCAGCTGGCGCGCGCCGGCCATGCCGTGACCGTGTTCGAGAAGAACGACACCATCGGCGGCCTGCTGCGTTTCGGCATCCCGGACTTCAAGTTCGACAAGTCCCATATCGACCGTCGCGTGAAGCAGATGGAAGCCGAGGGCGTGGTGTTCAAGACCAACACCATCGTCGGTGAACTGCCCAAGGGTTCCAAGGTCACCAACTGGGCCAAGGACACGGTCAGCCCCGAGCAGCTCAAGAAGGAGTTCGACGCCGTGCTGCTGGCTGGTGGCGCCGAGGCTTCGCGTGATCTGCCCGTGCCGGGACGCGACCTGGCCGGCATCCACTTCGCCATGGAGTTCCTGCCCATGCAAAACCGCGTCAACGCGGGCGGCAAGGTCAAGGACCAGATCATGGCCACGGGCAAGCATGTGGTCGTGATCGGCGGCGGCGACACCGGTTCCGATTGCGTGGGCACCAGCAACCGCCACGGCGCCGCCAGCGTGACCCAGTTCGAGGTCATGCCCCAGCCGCCCGAAGAGGAGAACAAGCCTCTGGTCTGGCCCTACTGGCCGCTCAAGCTGCGCACCAGTTCCAGCCACGAGGAAGGCTGCGTGCGCGAGTTCGCGATCTCCACCAAGGAGTTCATCGGCAAGGACGGCAAGGTCACGGGCCTCAAGACCGTGCATGTCGAGTTCAAGGACGGCAAGTTCGTCGAGATCCCGGGTACCGAGAAGGAATACAAGGCCGACTTGGTGCTGCTCGCCATGGGTTTCGTCAGCCCGGTGGCCACCATGCTCGAGGGCTTCGGGGTCGACAAGGACGGCCGTGGCAATGCCAAGGCCAGCACCGAGGCCGTCGGAGGCTACGCCACCAATGTGCCCAAGGTGTTTGCCGCCGGCGATGTCCGTCGCGGCCAGTCGCTGGTCGTCTGGGCGATCCGCGAAGGACGCCAGGCAGCCCGTGCGGTCGACGAGTTCCTGATGGGATCGAGCGCCCTGCCGCGCTGACCGCCCGCCATGCGCGGAGGACGCCAGGTTCTTCGTGCGGTCGACGAGTTCGCGGACCCCCTGCCATGCCTCGTAACCCCTGCGGTGCAGGGAGTGGCCCTCGATGCCTTATGATGCAAAAGCCGGATTTCCCCGGCTTTTGCATTTTCATGGCTGCAACACCCGATACCTCCCTGGTCGAGCTGCGCAACGTGACCTTCGGCTACGGCGAGCGGGTCATCCTTGACGACATCAGCCTCACCGTGCCGCGCGGCAAGGTCACGGCGCTCATGGGCGCTTCGGGCGGCGGCAAGACCACCGTGCTGCGCCTGATCGGTGGCCAGTACCGCGCCCAGCAGGGCCAGGTTCTGTTTGACGGCCAGGACGTCACCCGCATGGATCACGCCCGCCTCTACGAGGCGCGGCGCCGCATGGGCATGCTGTTCCAGTTCGGCGCGCTGTTCGCCGATCTCAGCGTGTACGAGAACGTGGCCTTTCCGCTGCGCGAGCACACCGACCTGAGCGAGGAGCTGATCCGTCACCTCGTGCTCATGAAGCTCAATGCCGTCGGCCTGCGCGGCGCGCGCGACCTCATGCCCAGCCAGGTCTCGGGCGGCATGGCGCGGCGCGTGGCGCTGGCGCGCGCCATCGTGCTCGATCCCGAGCTCGTCATGTATGACGAACCCTTCGCCGGTCTAGACCCGATCTCGCTGGGCACGGCGGCGCAACTCATCCGCCGCCTCAACGACAGCCTGGGCGTGACCAGCATCGTGGTCTCGCACGATCTGGAGGAGACCTTCCTGATCGCCGACCAGGTCGTGATCCTGGCCAACGGCCGCATCGCGGCCCAGGGCACGCCGGAGGAGGTCAGGCGTTCCACCGATCCGCTGGTGCAGCAGTTCGTGCAGGCCCAGGCCGAAGGTCCGGTGCAGTTCCATTACCCCGGCCCGACGGTGGAACAGGATTTCGGCGAGGTGGCCTCATGAGCTGGTGGCGACCCTCCGACGTAGGCTACGCCGTGCGCAGCAAGCTGGCCGACATCGGTCATGCCACGCGCCTGTTCTTCCGTCTGGTGCAGCTCGTCGGCCCGACCTTCCGGCGTTTCAGTCTGGTGCGCGATCAGGTGCATTTCCTGGGCAACCATTCGCTGGCCATCATCGTGGTCTCGGGCCTGTTCGTGGGCTTCGTGCTGGGCCTGCAGGGCTATTACATCCTCGTTGACTACGGCTCGGCCGAGGCCCTGGGCCAGATGGTGGCCTTGAGCCTGGTGCGCGAGCTCGGGCCGGTCGTGGCGGCGCTGCTGTTTGCCGGCCGGGCCGGCACTTCGCTCACGGCCGAGATCGGCCTCATGAAGGCGGGCGAGCAGCTCAGCGCCATGGAGATGATGGCGGTGGACCCCATCCGTCGCATCCTCGCGCCGCGCTTCTGGGGCGGCGTGATTGCCATGCCCCTGCTGGCAGCAGTCTTCAGCGCCGTGGGCGTGATGGGGGGCTGGTTCGTCGGCGTGGTGATGATCGGCGTCGATCCGGGGGCTTTCTGGAGCCAGATGCAGGGCGGCGTCGACGTCTGGCAGGATGTGGGCAATGGCGTGGTCAAGAGCATCGTGTTCGGTTTCACGGTGACCTTCGTCGCGCTGCTGCAGGGCTTCGAGGCGCAGGCCACGCCCGAGGGCGTGTCGAGCGCCACGACGCGCACGGTGGTGATGGCCTCGCTGGCCGTGCTGGGCCTGGACTTTGTCCTGACCGCGATGATGTTCACGATTTGATTTGACAGGAGGCCTGGCGGCTCGAGCACGCACGCAACGCGGTGCCCGAGCCCGGGAAACAAAGATGCAACGTTCAAAAAACGATCTGTGGGTGGGTCTGTTCGTGCTGATCGGCGCGGCGGCCATCCTGTTCCTGGCCCTGCAGGCGGCCAACCTGCTCAACCTGAGCTTCCAGTCCACCTACCGGGTCGAGGCGCGCTTTGACAACATTGGCGGCCTCAAGCCCAAGGCGGCGGTCAAGAGCGGCGGCGTGGTGGTGGGCCGGGTCGAGTCGATCAGCTTCGACGACCAGACCTTCCAGGCCCGCGTCGCCCTGGCCATGGAGACCCGCTACAAGTTTCCCAAGGACAGCTCGCTCAAGATCCTGACCAGTGGCCTGCTCGGTGACCAGTACATCGGCATCGAAGCCGGCGCGGACGAGAAGGTGCTGGCCGCGGGCGACGTGATTGCCAGCACGCAGTCGGCCATCGTGCTGGAGAACCTGATCGGGCAGTTCCTCTACAGCAAGTCCGCCGAGGGCGCCAGCAAGAAATGAGCGGCTCGTTCTCGTCCTGGGGTGCCAGCGCTCTGCGCCTGGGCGCGCTGGCCCTGAGCCTGCTGCTCACGGGCTGCGCCACTGGGCCGCAGGCCAACCCGGCCGATCCGCTGGAGCCCTGGAACCGTGGCGTCTACCGCTTCAACGATGCGGTGGATCGCGCGGTGCTCAAGCCCGTGGCCACGGCCTACCAGGAATCCGTCCCCGAGCTGGTGCGCAAGGGTGTCGGCAATTTCTTCGCCAACCTCGGCGACGCCTGGAGTGCCATCAACAGCACGCTGCAGCTCAAGGGCCAGGCGGCGGCAGAGAGCTTCACGCGCTTCTGGGTCAACAGTTTCTTCGGCCTGGCAGGCGTGCTCGATGTGGCCAGCGAGATGCAGATCCCGCGCCACAACGAGGACTTCGGCCAGACCCTGGGCCACTGGGGCGTGGGGGCCGGGCCGTATCTGGTGCTGCCCCTGCTGGGGCCGTCGACGGTGCGCGATACGGCGGCCCTGCCGGTGGACTTCCAGGGCAACCTGGTCACGCAGATCGACGATGTCCCGGTGCGCAACAGCCTCACCGCCACGCGCATCGTCCACACGCGCGCGACCCTGCTCAAACAGGAAGGCCTGCTTGAAGAGGCCGCACTCGACAAATATACTTTTCTGCGCGATGCCTATCTGCAGCATCGCCGCAATCTCGTCCACGACGGGAACCCGCCCGAAGAACCCATGATCGAAGAGGACTATGACGCCGAGCCCGAGCCGGCGAAATAGGGCCCGGTCGGCCGTACGTCCTGCGGCCGCGTTGAGGAAAGGCAGCCTCCCGGCTGCGCTGAGAGAGGAGTGACACCATGCATCGACGACTGTTCCACCGCCTGCTGCTGGCCGCCGCCGCCGGCCTGACGGCCTTCGGCCCCGCATTCCTGCCGGCCCATGCCGCCGACGAGGCGGCCGATGCCATGATCCTCAAGCTCTCCAACGAGG
>JAYNNS010000201.1:5197-5515 GCA_038112835.1 Curvibacter sp.
CTCGACAGCATCAAGGCCGACCCGGCCATCAAGGCCGGTGATGTCGGCCGCATCATCACGCTGGTCGATACCCGGATCATGCCCCACGTGAACTTCCAGCGCATGACCGCCGCTTCGGTGGGGCCCGGCTGGCGCCAGGCCACGCCCGAGCAGCGCAAGCGTCTGCAGGAAGAGTACAAGATCCTGCTGGTGCGCACCTATGCGCCGGACGGCCAGCGCGGTTCCCGCTTCGCCGCCGTGGTCGGCGTGGTGGGTTTCATTGACGTTCCCATCGTGGCGCTGGCGATCACCCTCTGGCGTACACAGCACCCCAGCCCG
>JAYNNS010000202.1:0-5512 GCA_038112835.1 Curvibacter sp.
GCCAAATACCGCGAGGCGCTCAAGATCGCGCCCGCCAATTTGAGGAAGGCCTTATGAGCGCCTTCACCCCCCAGGCTACGCGCCTGATGGCGCTTCGCCACCCCCCCTCTGCTCCGCGAGGGGGGCGCACCCAGCGGCTTGGCCAAGCCAGTTCCGCGGGTGCCTGCGCCTGGATCTTTTCATGAATCAACTGACTCTTTTTCTTCCCTGCGCCGCCGGCGTGGAGGACTATCTGGCGCCCGAGATCCTGCAGATCACGGGGTTGCCGCCGGGCTGCATCACGCGGCAGCGCGGTGGCGTGGCCGTGCGCACCTCGTTTGCGCACGCCATGCGGCTCAATCTCTGGAGCCGCCTGGCGCAGCGCGTGCTGGTGCTGGTGTCGCACACCGACTACCGCAGCGAACAGGACATTTACCGCGCGGCCATGGCCGTGCCCTGGGAGCAGTGGTTCACCCCGAAAGAAAGCATCAAGGTCGAGATCACGGCCCAGCACAGCCCGCTGACCTCGCTGAACTTCGCGGCCCTGAAGGTGAAGGACGCGGTCTGCGACCGTTTCCGCGAAACCTCGGGGGGTGTGCGTCCCGATGTGAACACCCAGTGGCCCGATGTGCGCATCTACGCCCACCTGACCACCGACCAGTGCTCGCTCTACATCGACACCTCGGGCGAGCCGCTGTTCAAGCGCGGCTGGCGCGAGGACAAGGGCGATGCCCCGCTCAAGGAAACCCTGGCGGCGGCCATGATCGCCGCCAGCGGCTGGGCGCAGGGCGATGCACACGGCGACCTGCTGCCGCTGTACGACCCCTGCTGCGGCAGTGGCACCGTGGTCATCGAGGCGGCGCAGATCGCCTGCAACATCGCGGCGGGGTCGATGCGCCGTTTTGCCTTCGAGAAATACAAACCCTTCCGTGCCGCCGAGTGGCAGGCGATGAAGGCCGAGGCCGCGCAGGCGGTGGTCAAGCCCGAGCCGGGCCAGGCCACGCTGATCTACGGCAGCGACGTCTCGCACCGCATGGTGGACTTCGCCCAGCGCAATGCCGAGCGCGCGGGCGTGGCCGATGTGATCGAGTTCCGCGGCGGCGATGCGCTGCAGCGCATGCCGCCCTGCGCCACGCCGGGCGTGATGCTGATCAATCCGCCTTACGGCGAGCGCATCGAGGCCGGGGGTTTTGCCGGCAAGGCGCGCTGGGGCGCGCGCGAGCTGCCCGAGACCGGCGCCGCCGAGGACAACGAGTTCTTCGGCAAGCTGGCCACGCACTGGAAAAAGAACTACAGCGGCTGGACGGCCTGGATGCTGACGCCCGACCTCAAGCTGCCGGGCAAGATGCGGCTCAAGGAGTCGCGCCGGGTGCCGATGTGGAACGGCCCGCTCGAATGCCGGCTCTTCAAGTTCGAGATGGTCAAGGGCTCGGCACGGGCCAAACCGGAAGCGCCCGCCGCATGAGTTCGCCCATCGTGCTCGACACCAATGTGGTGCTGGACCTGCTGGTCTTCGACGACCCGGCCACGCCCGCGCTGCAGCAGGCCCTGGATGCCGGGCAGTGGCAGTGGATCGCCACGCCCGTGATGCGCGAGGAGCTCGCGCGCGTGCTGGACTACCCGCATCTCGTGGGGCGTCTGGACTACTACCGCCTGGGCGCCGCCGACGTGCTGGCCGCCTTCGACCGCCAGGTGCGGCGGGTCGACGTGGCGCCACGCGCGCCCATGGTCTGCCGTGACCCCGACGACCAGAAATTCATCGACCTGGCCGTGGCGCACCGCGCGCAGCTGCTGAGCAAGGACCACGCCGTGCTCAGGTTGAAGAAGCGCCTGCTCCTGCAAGGGGTGCCGGTGGCCACGCGACTCGATGCCTTGCCTCTCCTGGAATCCGTGACATGAAAGACACCCCCTCCCTGCTGCAGCCCGAAGACTTCGACGAACTCGACACCATCCTCGACGAGCTGCGCAGTCGCGACGAGGAAATCCCGCAGTGGGAGTTCTGCGAAGGCGTGCTCGCCGCCCTGGTCTGCTGCCGCCGCGCCATTCCCGAGGACGAATACCTGCCCATGCTGCTCGGCGGCGGCGAGCCGGGTTCGATCGAACCCTTTGCCGATGCCGCCCAGCGTGAACGTTTTCTGGCCCTGTGGCAGCGTCGCTGGCAGGAAGTGGCCACGGCGCTGGACGCCGAGGTCGAGACCCTGGAGGACGAGGCCGCCTACCAGCCCGAGGTGATGGACGTGCGCGGCGCCCTGCTGGCCCTGCCCGCCGCCGAACGCGCCGCCTATGGTGACGAGGCCCTGCCTTCGTTTGCCCAGGTCTGGGCCCTGGGCTTCATGTACGTGGTGGAGAACTGGCCCGAGGAATGGGCGGCGCCGCGCGACAAGGAAGCGGCCGAGTGGCTCGATGCCTCGCTGGACGCCATGGTGGCCATGACCGAGGACGACACGGACACGCCCGAGATCTCCCCCTTCGGCGACGACACGCCGCCTTCGGTCAGCATGGCACGTCTCAACGCTTTCGGCGACGCGATCTGGGCCGTCTACGACCTGCGCGAACTCTGGAAGAGCCTCGGTCCGCGCGTGGAGACGGTGCGCAAGCCCGCCACGCCCGGCCGCAACGATCTTTGCCACTGCGGCAGTGGCAAGAAATACAAGAAATGCCACGGCGCGAACTGAGCGCTGGCGGAGCACGCGCCGTATCGCCGGATCGTCCGGCTCAGGGCGCGCTTCGCCAGTGCGGCGCCAGCCGCCGCATGACGCGCTCTCCATGGACCTGCGCGATCTCCTGCAGGCTGAGCCGCGGGCGCAGCGCCCGCGCGGCCGCCAAGGCCTGGGCCGCCGCCTCGGGCTGGCCCAGCCCATCCAGGGCTGCGGCTTCGAGCACCCGGGCCAGGTAGAGGCTGGGGTCGCGCTGGGCCGAGCTGCGGGCCTCGGTCAGGGCCTGTTCCCGCTGTCCGGCGCGCAGCAGGAACGTGCCCAGTGCCCAGCCCCAGAAGCCCAGCCGCCGGTCTCGCGGGCTCAGGGCCATGCCCAGGCGCATGCGCTCGATGCCCGCCTCCAGCTGGCCCTGCAGGCCCAGCACGGCGCCCAGGGCGACATGGGCCTGGGCATTGCTCGGGTCGATCTCCAGCGCCTGCTGCAGGAGGGTCTGGCCGCGGGCATGTTGTCCGATGTCGCCCAGCGCACAGGCCGCGTACCCCAGTACCTCGGCGCTGCCGGGATCCAGGGCGATGGCCCGTTCGGCTGCGGCCTGCACTTCGGCGGGGGCGGCCTGCGGCATCAGCCCCAGGTTGCCGGCCAGGGCCGTGAGCAGGGCGTAGTAGGCGTGCCCCAGGCCGAAATTCGGGTCCAGCGCCACGCTCAGGCGCAGCTGCGCGCGGGCCTGGTCCAGCGCGGCCTCGCTCCAGCCCTGCAGGGCGATGCTGCCCAGCGCCTGGCGGTAGTGGGCCCAGGCGTCCAGGTTCTCGGGCCGCTGGCGACGGATGTGGGCGATCTCCGCGCGCGTGAGCTCGGGCTCGAGCTGCGAGAGGATGCCGCGGGTGATGCGGTCTTGCAGGTCCTCGCTGGCGTGCGGCGCGCTCTCGAAACGCCCGTTCCACAGCACCTGCCCGCTGGCCGCCTCGGTCAGCTGGGTCGACACGCGCAGGGTCTCGCCCACGGCGCGCACGCTGCCCTCCACCACATAACGCACCCCGAGCTGCCGGGCGATCTCGGGCAGGGAGGCCGGATGGTGGCGAAACACGAAGGACGAGGCGTGCGAGATCAGCCGGAAGCCCGGCACCCGTGCCAGCAGGGCGATCACGTCTTCGACCAATCCGTCGGCCAGCAGCTGCAGGCGGGGCGACTCGGTGCGCAGCTGGAAAGGCAGCACCGCGATGGTGGGCTGGCTGCCGGGGTGGCCGCTGCTTGCGGCCACCGCCTCATCCGGCACGCGCTGCAGCGCGTGCGCGAAGCGGTACCCCCGCCCGGCCACGGTGGCAATGGCCTTGCTGCCCAGCTGCTTGCGCAGGGTGGACACCTGCACCGAGAGGTTGTTCTCCTCGACCACCAGCCCCGGCCAGACCCGGGCCAGGGCTTCGTCCTTGCTGAGCAACTCCGGGTGCCGCTCCAGCAGGCACAGCAGAAGATCGAAGGCCCGCGCGCCCAGCGCTACCGGCGTGCCATCGCGCAGCAGCAGGCGGTCGGCCGGGCGCAGCTCGTAGGGGGCAAAACGGTAGACAGGCAAACAGGACTCCCGGAGGCCGGCGCAGCTTAGCAAGGTTTAGGACATCTTTCAGGACATTAAAGGACAAAACCGGGGCGCCGGGACGACAGTCGAGCCATCGCCCCAGCCCTGAAAGGAGTTGTCCATGAACCTGGCCCTGCCATCCCCCCTGTCCCTGCCGCGCGCCCTGTCGCGCACGCTGTCCTGCCTGCTCGCCGGGCCGCGCTCGCGCGCCCGCGAGGCCAGCGCAGCCCGCCCCGCAGACCTCCGTGCGCTGCCGCAAGACGCAGTCTGGGTGCTGCCCCATCCCCAGGGCCAGCGCATCGAATGCCTGAGCGGCGCGCTGTGGATCACCCAGGACTGGCAACCCGCGGACATCTTCCTGAGTGCCGGCCAGTCCTGCACCGTGCACCTGCCCTATCCGCTGCGGGTACAAGCCCTGCAGCCCGCCCGTGTGCAAGCGCATGCGGCCTGATCTTGTGCCACCCACCGGAAGTCCACCATGCAAACCCCCTCGTTCAAAGACCGTCAACGTGCCCTGCGGGCGCGCTACCAGGCCGAGCCCGCTGCGGCCCGCGTCACCGACCAGGCGTGCACCCGCAGCGCCGATCCGCAAGACCCCTTCCACTTTGTCGTGGAGCCCATGGAGGGCTCGGGCGTGCATGTGCCCGTCGGCGTGCACACGGCCGTGGGCGGCGTGCACGATGCGCCCTGTCCGGGCGACATCATGTGCGCGGCGCTGGCCGCCTGCCAGGATTCATCGATCCGGCTGGTGGCCCATCTGCTGGGCGTGGAACTGAGCTCGCTGAGCGTGCGCGTCACGGCCGAACTGGACGTACGCGGCGCGCTGGCGGTGGAGCCCGGGGTGCCCGTGGGTTTCCAGTCCATGCGCTGCGATGTGCACTGGGTGCCCCGCGTCGGCACCCCACCCGAGCTTCTGGACCGCCTGCGCGAGGGGGCCGAGCGCTGCTGCGTCGTGTTGCAGACCCTGCGCCAGCCGCCGCCTGTCAGGACGGTGTTCCACGCCAGCGCGCTCAGCTGAAGAAGGCGCGCAGCGCCGCCGCCGTCTCGGTGGGCCGTTCCTCGGGGATGAAATGCCCGGCCGGCAGCAGCTGCCCGCTCACGGTGGCGCTGCATTGCGCCTGCCAGAGTGGCAGCGGCTGGAAGAGCCGGTGCACCACCCCCCGTTCGCCCCAGAGCACCAGCAGGTCGCAGGCGATCTTGTGGCCCTGCGCGCGGCTGGCGCGGTCGTGCTCCAGGTCGATGCCGGCACTTGCGCGGTAGTCCTCGCAGGCGCCGTGGATGGCTTCGGGGCGGCAGAAGCAGCGCT
>JAYNNS010000203.1:0-5505 GCA_038112835.1 Curvibacter sp.
ACCGTTACGGCCGCGACCGTCGCGAGCGCGGCGAACGTGGCGAGCGCCAGGAGCGCCCGACCCAGGCAGATGCCGCGCCCCAGGCCGCCGAAGCCGCGCCGAACGGCGAAACCCGTCCGGCCCCCGTTGCTGCCGCCCCGGCCGCCGTGGCGGCACCGGCTGCGGCGACGAACGGTCGCGCCCTGCCGCGCGTGCAGTCCTACACCCTGCCGCTGTCCGAACTGGACCAGGTGGCCAGCGCCTCGGGCCTGCAGTGGGTCAAGTCCGACGCCGACAAGGTGGCCGCAGCCCAGGCCGCCATCGCCGCCGAGCCCAGGCCGGTCCACGTGCCGCGTGAGCGCCCGGCCCCGGTGGTGATCGACGAGGGTCCGCTGATCCTGGTCGAGACCCGCAAGGACCTGCGCGAGCTCAAGCTGCCCTTCGAGCAGCAGGAGACGGCGCAGGGTTGAAGCACCTGCCGTGTCGATGAAGAGGCCCTCTGCCCGGCGGGCCTTCTCTTTTCTGCCGGCCATCGGCCGTCCCCGGTCCCGGCCGCTCGGCTCCGGGATGCAGCGCCGCCGCCCATAAACTGAGAAAATTCTGCTTCCGTCCTCCCCGCGCACCATGAGCTACGCCGTCAAAGAGATCTTCTACACCCTGCAAGGCGAGGGCGCACAGTCCGGCCGGGCCGCGGTGTTCTGCCGCTTTGCCGGCTGCAATCTCTGGAGCGGGCGCGAGGAGGACCGGGCGACGGCGGTCTGCAGCTTCTGCGACACGGACTTCGTGGGCACCGACGGCACGGGCGGCGGCAAATTCGCAACGGCCGAGGCGCTGGCCCAGGCCATCGAGCAGGCCTGGGAACCGCCGGGCCGCGCCGGGCGTTACGTGGTGCTGACCGGCGGCGAGCCGCTGCTGCAGGTGGACGAGGCGCTGACCACGGCCCTGCACGCGCGCGGCTTCACGATTGCCGTGGAGACCAACGGTACGCAGCCGGCCCCGCCGGGCCTGGACTGGATCTGCGTCAGCCCCAAGGCCGATGCCGAGGTGGTGCTCACCCATGGGCACGAACTCAAGCTGGTCTATCCCCAGCCCGCAGCCGACCCGGCGCGTTTCGCGGGGCTGGACTTCCAGCACTTCTTCCTCCAGCCCATGGACGGGCCGGATCGCGTGGCCAACACGGCGCGCGCCATTGCCTACTGCCAGCAGCACCCGCAATGGCGGCTGGGCATCCAGTCGCACAAGATGATCGGAATCCGTTGATGTTTGAGATCAGCCAGCGTTTCTTCTTCGACGCCGCCCACACCCTGCGCCGCGAGATCGAGGCCGAGGGCAGCAGGCGCGTGCACGGCCACACCTATTACGCCGAGGTCTTCGTGCGCGGCGAGCCGCAGGGCCAGTCCGGCATGGTGCTGGACCTGGGCTACGTCCGGCGCGAGGTGCAAGCCCTGCGCGAGAAGCTGGACCACCACTTCCTCGACGAAGTACCCGACCTGGGCATCCCGACACTGGAAAACCTCTGCGCCTTCATCTGGAAGGAACTCCAGCCCAAGGTGCCCGGCCTGTCGGCTGTGACGGTGGAGCGGCATGCGATCGGCGACAAGTGCACCTACCGCCCCTGAACTCTCGTGTTGCCCCAAAAAGAAGCAGAAGCGCCCCGCAGGGCGATTATTTTTGGGGCAACGACTGGGTCAACCGGTATTGCGCAAGCCCGCCGCAATCCCGTTGATCGAGATATGGATGCCGCGCCGAACGCGCTCGTCGGCCTGCCCCGCGCGGTAACGCCGCATCAGCTCCACCTGCAGGTGGTGCAGCGGGTCGATGTAGGGAAAGCGGTGGCGGATCGAGCGCTGCAGGGCGGCGTTGCCGGCCAGGCGCTGTTTCTCGCCGGTGAGCAGGGTGAGCGCATGCACCGTGCGCTGCCACTCGGCCTCGATCTGGGTGTAGACCTTGCGGCGCAGCTTGCCGTCGCTGACCAGTTCCGCATAGCGTGAGCCCAGGGCCAGGTCGCTCTTGGCCAGCACCATGTCCATGTTGGAGAGCAAGGTCTTGAAGAAGGGCCACTGCCGGGCCATCTTCTGCAGCAGGGCCAGACGCTCCTTGTGTTCCTTCGTTCCGCCCGCATTGAGGAAGGCCTCGACCGCCGAGCCGAAGCCGTACCAGCCGGGCAGGGTCAGACGGCACTGGCCCCAGCTGAAGCCCCAGGGAATGGCGCGCAGATCCTCGATCTTCTGCGTGGCCTTGCGCGAAGCGGGGCGCGAGCCGATGTTGAGTTCGGCGATCTCGCGGATGGGCGTGGCGCCGAAGAAATACTCGGCAAAGCCCTCGGTCTCGTAGACCAGCTTCCGGTAGGCGCCCATGCTGGCCTGGGAGAGTTCGGCTGCAGCCTGCAGCCAGGCCGGCGCAGCGGACTTCGTCGGTTGCAGCAGCGTGGCTTCCAGCGTGGCGGCGACCAGGGTCTCGAGGTTGCGCCGACCGATCTCGGGGTTGGCGTACTTGGAAGCGATCACCTCACCCTGCTCGGTCAGGCGGATCTGGCCGCGCACCGTGCCCGGGGGCTGGGCCAGGATGGCCTGGTAGCTCGGGCCGCCGCCGCGGCCCACGGTGCCGCCGCGGCCGTGGAAGAGGCGCAGCTGGATGGGCTTGAGCTCGTCGAAGAGTTCCACCAGCGCAATCTCGGCGCGGTAGAGCTCCCAGTTGCTCGTGAAGATGCCGCCGTCCTTGTTGCTGTCGGAGTAGCCCAGCATGATGTCCTGCTCTCCGCCACTGCGCCGCACCATACCGGCCATGCCCGGCAGGGCGTAGTACTCACGCATGATGGGTGCGGCGTTGCGCAGGTCCTCGATGGTCTCGAACAGGGGCACGACGATGAGGTCGGCGCTGCAATTCGGCGTATCGAGCGTGCCGTGCAGAAGGCCGACCTCCTTCTGCAGCAGCAGCACCTCGAGCAGGTCGCTCACGGTCTCGGTGTGGCTGATGATGTAGTGTCGGATGGCCTCGGCGCCGTAGCGCTGGCGGATCTCGCGCGCGGTCTCGAACACGGCCAGCTCGCCCCGGGTCCAGGCGCTGTAGTTCGCTCCCACCACGCGCAAGGATCGCGCATCGGCCAGCAGACGCAGCAGCAGGCTGCGCTTGGCGTCCTCGTCCAGGCCGGCGTAATGGGATTCGATGCGCGCCGTGGCCAGCAGTTCGGCGATGACCTCCTCGTGCTTGTCCGAACTCTGGCGCAGGTCCAGCGTGGCCAGGTGGAAGCCGAAGACCTGCACGGCGCGGATCAGCGGGCGCAGGCGCTGCTGGGTCAGGGCCTCGCCATGGCGCTCGGCCAGCGAATGCTCGATGGTGCGCAGATCGGCCAGGAAGTCGGTGGCGCTGGCGTAGGGGTTCTGCGGCGCCACGGCGTGGCGCGCGGCCTCGGTGCCGGTAAGCGCCTGCAGCGTGGCGGCCAGGCGTGCGTAGATGCCGATCAGCGCGCGGCGGTAGGGCTCGTCCCTGCGGTGCTCGCTCTGGTCGGGCGAGGCGTCGGCCAGAGCCCGCATCTCGGGGCTGCAGCCGACCAGCAGGTCGGAGACCGAAAGCTCGCTGCCCAGCAGGTGCACTTCCATCAGGTAGTGGCGCAGGGCGACCTCGGCCTGGCGCGCCAGGGCCATCTGCATGGTGGGCGCGCCGACATTGGGGTTGCCGTCGCGGTCGCCGCCGATCCAGTGGCCCATGCGCAGGAAGCTGTGCACGGGCTGGTTGAGCTCGCGCTCCAGGTTGGCGTAGAGCGCCGGGATCTCGCGCAGGAAGGTGGGCTCGTAGTAGCTCAGCGCGTTCTCGATCTCGTCGGCCACGATAAGCTTGCTGCTGCGTACCAGACGGGTCTGCCAGAGCTGCAGCACGCGCGCGCGCAAGCGGGCCTCGTTGGCGGCGAGCTCGCGCGGGGTCAGCAGGTCCTTCTTCGGGTCCAGGCCCGTGGCGCGCAGCCTGATCTCGTCGCGCTCGGCCAACAGGTGCGCGATGTCGCGCTCGGCGTCCAGGATGCTCTTGCGCTGCACCTCGGTCGGGTGCGCCGTGAGCACGGGCGAGAGGTAGCTGTGTGCCAGGGTGTGGGCCACGGTGCGCGTGCTGATGCCGGCCCAGCGCAGGCGCGAGAGCGCCACGTCGATGCTGCCCTCCTGCTCGTTGCCGGCACGCTCGTGCACGGCGCGACGGCGGATGTGGTGGCGGTCCTCGGCCAGGTTGGCCAGGTGGCTGAAGTAGGTGAAGGCGCGGATCACGCTGACCGTCTGGTCGTCGCTCAGTCCCTTGAGCAGCTTCTTGAGCGTCTTGTCAGCCTCGGCATCGGCGTCGCGCCGGAAGGCCACCGAGAGCTTGCGGATCTGCTCGATCAGCTCGTAGGCCTCGGCGCCCTCCTGCTCGCGGATCACATCGCCGAGGATGCGCCCGAGCAGGCGGATGTCTTCGACCAGGGGGCGTTCGTTGTCTCGGGAGGCGCGGGCGGCAGGCATGGCGGGGAGCTCGTGGGGTTGGGATTGGTGCGATGCATGCTAGCATCGCCGGCCCGCTGATGAATCCGTCTTCCGAGACTGATGGATCGGCGCCCCTGAACGACGAGCCCGCACCCATGAAACTGACCATCGCCACCCGCGAAAGCCGCCTCGCCCTCTGGCAGGCCGAGCACGTGAAATCCCTGCTCGAACAGCAGGGCCACGCGGTGACGCTGCTGGGCATGACGACCCAGGGCGACCAGATCCTGGACCGCGCGCTCAGCAAGGTGGGCGGCAAGGGCCTGTTCGTCAAGGAACTCGAGGTCGCCCTGGAAGAGGGACGCGCGGATCTGGCGGTGCACTCGCTCAAGGACGTGCCCATGGAGCTGCCCGCGGGCTTCGAGCTGGCCTGCGTGATGGAACGCGAAGACCCGCGCGATGCCTTTGTCTCGCCGCGCCACACCAGCCTGGCCACGCTGCCGCAAGGCGCCGTGGTCGGCACCTCCAGCCTGCGCCGCGTGGCCCTGCTGCGCGCCGCGCGGCCGGACCTGCGGATCGAGCCGCTGCGCGGCAATCTGGACACGCGCCTTCGCAAGCTCGACGAGGGCCAGTACGACGCCATCGTGCTGGCCGCCGCCGGCCTCAAGCGCCTGGACCTCGAACACCGCATCCGCGCCGTCTTTGCCCCCAGCGAGATGCTGCCGGCCGCCGGCCAGGGCGCGCTGGGCATCGAGATCCGCAGTGCGCGCCCCGAAGTGCGGGCGGCGTTGGCGCCGCTGGTGCACCAAGGCACCTGGCTGCGCGTGGCGGCCGAGCGTGCGGTCAGCCGCGCCATGGGTGGCAGCTGCTCCATGCCGCTGGCCGCCTACGCCGCACTCGACGGCGGCACGCTGAGCCTGCAGGCCGCCTGGGGCGACCCCGAGGGCCGCATTCCCCTGGTCCGTGCACAGGCCTCGGCGCCCGTGGCCGATCTGGCGAGCGCCGAAGCCCTGGGCCTGCAGGTGGCTGCGCAACTGCGTCTGGGCGTGCAGCAGGTCGGTGGATCGCTGGACGCGGGGGCGCA
>JAYNNS010000204.1:0-5498 GCA_038112835.1 Curvibacter sp.
CAGGCAGCAGGCCAGCTCCCGCTTCGCGACGTCGGTGAGCTGGGCGACCAGGCCCTTCTGGGCCGAGACCGGCAACACCTGCTCGCGCGCCAGGCCCAGGATCTCGGCCGTGGTAGCGCGCTGGCGGTCGATCTGCATCTGGATCTGGGCCGGCGAGCTCAGCGCGTCCCAGAGCGAATCGATCTTGTTGAGCACGACCAGGCGTGTGTCGGTGCCGGCGGCCGATTCGGTGATCAGGTGCTCGCGCCAGATCTCGAGGTCGGACTTGGTAACGCCGGTATCGGCCCCCAGAATGAAGACCACGGCATGGGCCTGCGGCACCAGGCTCACCGTCAGCTCGGGCTCGGCCCCGATGGCGTTCAGCCCCGGCGTGTCCAGGATGACCAGGCCTTGCTTGAGCAGGGGATGGGCGATGTTGATCAGGGCGTGGCGCCACTTGGGCACCTCGACCCGCCCCTGGGCGTCCTGCAGCGGCGCATCGGCCGGGTTCTGGCTGCTCCAGAAGCCCAGGGCACGGGCCTCCTCCAGCGGGACGCGACGGGTCTCGGAGACCTTCTCCAGCGCCATGGCCAGCTGCTGGGGGTCGTTGACATCCAGATCGACGCGGGTCCACTTCTCGGGCACCATGCGCCACTCCATGAGCGACTGCGGCTGCAGGCGGGTCTCGATGGGCAGCAGGCGCAGGCAGGGCGGCACTTCGGCGTCGTAGCCCATCTCGGTCGGGCACATGGTGGTGCGCCCGGCACTGGCCGGCATGATGCGCCGGCCATAGCCGGCGAAGAAGATGGCGTTGATGAGCTCGGACTTGCCGCGCGAGAACTCGGCGACGAAGGCCACCATGACCTTGTCGGCACGCACCTGCATCTCCAGTCGGTGCAGCCGCTCCTCGACGGCGGCGTCCAGCAGGTCATGGTCCTTCATCCATTCGCCCAGCAGCTTCAGGCGCAGGGCGAACTCACGTCGCCACGTGCCGTGCTGGTCGAACTGTTCGTTGAATGAGGCTGCCAAATCTGTCCCCCTAGACGCACTTCAGGTCATTTTGTAGACATTCAATATAACACCTATCTTGTTGATAGGCCTCATGTTTTTTGGCAATGAGGGCAGAAGAACGTGGCGCGCTGGCCCTGCCGCAACGACCGGATCGGCGTGCCGCAAACCTTGCAGGGCAGGCCCTCGCGGCCATAGACCTTGGCGTCGAACTGGAAGGTGCCGCGCTCCCCCACGGCATTCGAGTAGTTGCGCAAGGTGGTGCCGCCGGCCGCCAGGGCGCGGCCCAGTACCTCGCGGATGGCCGCCTGCAGTCGGGCGGCACGCGGACGGCTCAGGCGCGCCGCACTCAGCGTGGGCCGGATGCCGGCCTGGAACAGCGCCTCCGACGCATAGATATTGCCCACGCCCACCACCACATCGCCCGCCAGCAGCACCTGCTTGATCGCGGCCCGCCGGTCCTTGAGCGCGGCATGGAAGCGGCCGAGATCAAAGTCCTCGCCCAGGGGCTCGACGCCCAGCCCTGCCAGCAGCTTGCGGGCGGGCGCCGCGTCCTCGCTGTCAGCCCAGACCACGGCGCCGAAGCGGCGCGGGTCGTTCAGGCGCAGCAAGCCGCGCGTGGTGGCGAGCTCGAAATGGTCGTGCGGACCGCGGGGCGGCAAGGCCGGCGCAAAACTCAGGCTGCCCGACATGCCCAGATGCAGCAGCAGCAGGCCCCGGTCCAGATCCAGCAGCAGGTACTTGCCGCGCCGGCGCACGCCCCGCACCGTGCGCCCGGCCAGCTGCGCCAGCGGCACGCCCAGCGGCCAGCGCAGCGCCTTGCCCTGCCAGGCCGTATGGATACGCGCGCCGGCGATGCGGTCCGCAAAACTCAAACGCGTGGCTTCGACTTCCGGCAACTCGGGCATGGGGTACGCAGGCAGGGGAAACAGGGCTTGGATTATTATGGTCCGATATGTCTCCACGCCTGCGCCTGTTTCCCCTGCTGCTGGCTGTCGCCCTGGCCGCGCATGCACAGCAGCCGGACGCTTCCGCCCCCTCGCCCCCGCCCGTCAACTCCGCCCTGGACGGCGAGCTGTTCTACCAGCTGCTGCTGGGCGAGTTCAGCACCCAGCGCGGCGACGCTGGCGTGGGCTACTCCCTGATGCTCGATGCTGCACGCAAGACCAACGATGCACGGCTCTACCAGCGCGCCGTCGACATCGCGCTGCAGGCCCGGGCCGGCGAATCGGCCCTGCAGGCCGCGCGCGCCTGGCGCCAGGCCCAGCCCGGCTCGCGTGACGCCAACCGCTATGTGCTGCAGATCCTGATCGGGCTGAATCGGCTGGGCGAGATCGTCGAGCCGCTCAAGCGCGAAGTCGCGCTGGCCGAGGCCCGTGAGCGCAACCTGACCCTCATCACGCTGCCCGCCTACTTCGCCCGCACCCAGGACAAGGCACTGGCTGCCGACCTGCTGGAACAGGCCCTGGGCGAACATCTGGGCAGCAGCCAGACCGGCGCCGCGGCCTGGAGCGCCGTGGGCCGCATGCGCCTGGAAGCGGGCAATCCCGCCGGCGCCCTGGAGGCCGCGCGCCGAGGCCAGGGCCTGGATGCACGCGCCGAAGGCCCCGTGCTGCTGGCCCTGACGCTGATGTCGCCACAGCAACCGGGGGCCGAAGCCATCGTGCGCCGGTACATGGAGGGCCGTCCACAGCCGGCCGTGCGCCTGGCCTATGCACGCGCGCTGCTCGACGCCCAGCGCTACGCCGAAGCGGGCCAGCAGGTGCAGACGGTCACCACCGAAAAACCGGACCAGGCCGAGGCCTGGCTGATCCGCGGTACGCTGGAACTGCAGGACAACCGCCTCGACGCCGCCGAGAAATCCCTGCAGCAGTTCCTGGAGCTGATGCAGTCGCGCCGTGGCGCCCTGGGCGTGGAAGAACCCAACCGCGCCCTCGCCCAGGCCTATCTCTCGCTGGCCCAGATCGCCGAGCAGCGCAAGGACTTCCGGCAGGCCGAGGCCTGGCTGGCGCGCATCAGCAGCCCCGAGGACCTGGTCCGCACCCAGAGCCGGCGCGCCGGCATCCTGGCACGCCAGGGCAAGATCAACGAGGCGCGCGAGTTGATCCGCAACCTGCCCGAGCGCTCGCCGGCCGACGCCCGCGTCAAGCTCTCCACCGAGGTGCAGCTGCTGCGCGACAACAAGCTCTATGCCCAGGCCTACGAGCTGCTGGCCGAAGTGACGAAGCGCGAGCCCCGGGACTACGACCTGCTCTACGATCAGGCCACGCTGGCCGAAAAGCTGGGGCGCACCGACGAGATGGAGCGCATCCTGCGCCGCATCATCGCGGAGAAGCCGGACTACCACCACGCCTACAACGCCCTGGGCTACTCCCTGGCCGATCGCAACGTCCGCCTGGCCGAGGCGCGCAAGCTCATCCTCAAGGCCCTGGAGTTCGCGCCCGACGACCCCTTCATCACCGACAGCCTGGGCTGGGTCGAATTCCGCCAGGGCAACAAGGCCGAGGCCTTGCGCGTGCTGCAGAAGGCCTACCGGGCCCGGCCCGACGCCGAGATCGCCGCCCACCTGGGCGAGGTCTACTGGAGCCTGGGCCAGCGCGAGCAGGCCTTGAGCGTCTGGCGCGAGGGCCTGCAGCTCAACCCCGAGAACGAGACCCTGGTCGAGACGCTCAAGCGCCTGCGGGTCAAGCCGTGAAACCCCAGCGCCGTCACCTACTGGCTGCGCTAGGCAGCCTCGCCGTGCTGGGGTTGGCCGGTTGCGCCCAGCCCGCGCGACGCCCGGCGGCCGGCACCGGCTACTGGCGTGGCCGTCTGGCGCTGCGTGTGGAAGACCGGGCGGAGCCCACGGCCTTCTTCGCCAATTTCGAGCTCAGCGGCGCCGCAGACGCTGGCGAGCTGCTGCTGTCCAGTCCCATCGGCACCATCCTGGCGCAGTTGCAGTGGGGCCCACGCATGGCCCTGCTGCGCAGCAATGGCCGCACCCGCTCCTTTGACAGCCTGGACGCCCTGGCCATCGAGGCCACGGGCACGGACATCCCGATCGCGGCGCTGTTCGCGTGGCTGCAGGGCCGCGCGGAAAGCGCCGACGGCTGGCAGGCCGACCTGACACAGCTGGAGGCCGGGCGCCTGCTCGCGCGACGCCACCAGCCCGCTCCGGCGGCCGAGCTGCGCCTCATCCTCGAACCCTGAGGCGCATCTCATGGCGCGCCCGATAATCGCGGGCATGCAGTCGCTCCACGACATCCCGGCCCCGGCCAAGCTCAACCTCTTCCTGCACATCACGGGGCGACGCGCCGACGGCTACCACCTGCTGCAGTCGGTCTTCATGCTGATCGACTGGGCCGACACCCTGCACTTCGAGCGTCGCGCCCATGGTCAGCTCAGCCGGGAAGACCTGCTGGCCCCGCTGCCGGCCGACGACCTCATCCTGCGCGCCGCGCGCGCCCTGCAGGCAGCCACTGGCAGCTCGCACGGCGCCCACATCGCGATTGAAAAGCGCCTGCCGGCCCAGGCCGGCATGGGGGGCGGCTCCTCGGACGCCGCCTCCACCCTGCTGGCCCTCAACCGCCTCTGGGGGCTGGGGCTCACGCTGGAGCAGCTCTGTGCGCTCGGCCTGCGGCTCGGCGCCGATGTGCCCTTTTTCCTGCGCGGCCGCAACGCCTGGGTCGAGGGCATCGGCGAGCAGATCACGCCGGTCGAGCTACCGCCGCGCCCCGTGCTGGTGGTCAAACCGGAGGCCGGACTCGACACCCGCGCAATTTTTTCGGACCCGGCGTTGAAGCGCGACAGTATTCCTGCTACAATTTCAGGCTTTGCTGCAGACCCGCAGGCGTTTCTGAGAAATGCCCGCAACGACCTGCAGCCTGTCGCCCAGCGGCTCTGCCCGGGGGTCACGCAAGCTCTGGACTGGCTCGCCACTCTCGGACTTGCGGGACGGATGACAGGCTCAGGAAGTGCCGTGTTTGCGTGGGCACCGCCCGAGCTGAGTGTTCCGAAGGCGCCGGACACGATGCAGGCCCGGTTGTGCTGCAGCCTGGAGGTTCATCCGCTGTACGGATGGGCGGCCAGTGATAGTTTCGGTGGATAACCGGTCCCGGTTGCCCACCTGTGTAGGGGAGTCGCCAAGTTGGTTAAGGCACCGGATTTTGATTCCGGCATGCGAGGGTTCGAGTCCTTCCTCCCCTGCCAAATTTTTCTGGGTCACTAGTCGCTCATCGCTGGATCGTTCATGCAGGTCGCTCCATCCCCGGATTTCATGATCGTCACGGGCAATGCCAATCCGGCATTGGCTGCCGACATCGCCAAGCATCTGGGCATCTCGCTCGGGGCTGCGACCGTCGGCCGCTTCTCCGACGGTGAAGTCACGGTCGAGATCAACCAGAACGTGCGCGCCCGCGACGTCTTCGTCGTGCAGTCCACCTGCGCGCCGACCAACGACTCGTTGATGGAACTGCTGATCATGGTCGACGCCCTCAAGCGCGCCTCGGCCGAACGCATCAGCGCCGTCATCC
>JAYNNS010000205.1:0-420 GCA_038112835.1 Curvibacter sp.
AGCCAGCGTCGCATCTCAGACGGCGTCGGCCAGCGGCAGGCGTTGCACGCGCGGCGCCTCGCCGGGCGCCGGCGTCTGCAGGCGCAGCACCTCGGCGCGCGGGACGCGCGCGTCCAGATCCCAGTCGCTGAGCACGTGGCGTTGCAGACCCGGCCCCAGGGGGTGGTCCGCCGGCTGGTGGGTGTGGCCGTGGATCAGGGTGGTGGCGGCGGCTTCCTGCAGCCACTGGCGCGCCATCGCGGCATCGACGTCGGCATAGGCAAGCCCGCTGCGCTTGCGCTGCTCGCTCTGCTGGCGCAGGCTGCGTGCGAAGGCGCGGCGCTGCGCCAGGGGCTGGGCCAGGAAGTTCTGCTGCCAGGCCGCGGTGCGGACCTGGGCGCGGAAGGCCGGGGAGGCCCGGGGGGCCGGGGGGGGGGGGGG
>JAYNNS010000205.1:430-5477 GCA_038112835.1 Curvibacter sp.
ATGAACGTCCCCTCAGAATGTTGTTTTGACCGAGAAGGCCAGGTAGTCCCGGTCGTCCAGGCAGAGCGCGTCACCGTGGCTGAGCAGCCAGCGCCGGCCGCCAAAGTCCAGCACCGTCGGGTCGGCCAGCAGGGTGCAGCCGGCGCGGCGGGCCGCCTCGGCGCCGAAGAGGAAGTCGCGGTTGCCGTGCAGGAAATACAGGGCACACCGTTGGCCGGTGGCCTGCAGGGACGCGATGCAGCCGCGCTCGAACCGGGCATCCTCGTCGTCGCCGGCCAGTCCGTCGTCGCCGACCCAGACCTCGAACAGGTCGCCGAGGATGAAGAGCGCGTCGGCCCGGGTTCGGGCCAGGTAGTCCTGCCAAGCCTGCACCGTGCGCGGCTCGCTGGCTTGCAGGTGCAGGTCCGAAATGAAATCGACCACCCGCCAGTGCGCCGGCGCATGCAGCTCGGCAGACCCGGGGGTGGTCGAGGTCATGGGGGCGCTGTGGTCAGAGGGCCGTGGCCTTCTCGATCACCACGTCCTCCTTGGGCACGTCGCCGTGGAAACCTTTCTGGCCGGTCTTCACCGCCGCGATCTGGTCCACCACCTCGGTGCCTGCGACGACCTTGCCGAACACGGCGTAGCCCCAGCCCTGGGCCGAGGGCGCGGTGTGGTTGAGGAAGCCGTTGTCGGCCACGTTGATGAAGAACTGCGCCGTGGCCGAGTGCGGGTCGTTGGTGCGGGCCATGGCGATGGTGTACTTGTCGTTCTTCAGGCCGTTGTTGGCCTCGTTGTTGATGGGCTTGTCGGTGGGTTTCTGGTTCATGCCGGGGGCGAAGCCGCCGCCCTGGATCATGAAGCCGGGGATGACGCGGTGGAACACGGTGCCGTCGTAGTGGCCCTTGTTCACGTAGGCCAGGAAGTTGGCCACGCTGTTGGGCGCCTTGGTGGCATCGAGTTCGATCTTGATGGTGCCGAAGTTGGCGATCTGGAGTTCGACGTGGGGATTGCTCATGGGGGGCTTTCTCAGGGCAGCACGGTGGCCGCGTTGATGGTGACGGGGGTCAGGGGGACGTTCTGGTGCATGCCCTGGGTGCTCGTGGGGACGGCGGCGATCTTGTCCACCACGTCCTGGCCTTCGACCACGCGGCCGAAGACGGCGTAGCCCCAGCCCTGGGAGGTGGGGGCGGTGTGGTTGAGGAAGGTGTTGTCGTTGACGTTGATGAAGAACTGCGCCGAGGCCGAGTGCGGGTGCGAGGTGCGTGCCATGGCGATGGTGTAGCGCTCGTTCTTCAGGCCATTGGTCGCCTCGTTCTCGATCGGCTTTTCGGTGGGCTTCTGGTTCATGACCTTGTCGAAACCGCCACCCTGGATCATGAAGCCGGGGATGACGCGATGGAAGATGGTGCCGTTGTAGTGGCCTTTCTTCACGTAGGCCAGGAAGTTCTCCACGGTCCTGGGGGCCTTGGCCGGCTGCAGCTCGAGCACGATGTCGCCGGCACTGGTGGCCAGCTTGACGCGCGGTGCCGCTCCCTGGGCCGGCACGGCGGAAACGGCGAGCAGCGCGGTGGCAGCCAGCAGCAGGCTGCGGCGCAGCCCCGAAACGAGAGTCAGGTTCATCCAATGATTCCTTCAAAGAAAATTTTCCAGACACCCCCCTGGCGGATCCAGTACTGGCGTTTGGTCGGCCCGGTGCGCTCGCCCGGCGTCGTCTCGCCGAAGGTCACCACCATGGTGTCGGCGTTGTCGGTCCAGCGCAGATAGGACAGGTCCTTGAGCTCGATGGGCTTGCCGCGCACGCGGTCGACCTCGCTGCGCAGCGCCGGCGTCCATTCGGCCAGGGACTTGCCGAAGCTGTGGAAGTCCGGCGTGTAGAAGCGCAGCAGCTGCTCGATGTCGCCGCTGGACTTGGCGCTGCGCCAGGCCGCCAGCGCGTCCTCGAAAGGCTTGCGCTCGGCCTGCACGCTGTGTGGCGCCACCCAGTCCAGGCGCGGGGAGATCACCACGGGCGTGGTGCGCGGCTCCACCGTGCGGCTGATGAAGGCCAGATCCGGGTTGGACAGCACCACGCAGCCGTCGGAGGCCAGCGGGGCGCGCGCGAACTGGTTGGGCGGCGTGCCGTGCAGCCAGATGCCGCGGCCGGTCTTGCCGCGCTTGCTGTCGAGCACATTGGGGTAGTTGATCGGCAGGGCGCCCGAGCCGTAGAAGTCGCTCAGCGACTTGGGATCGAGGTTGCTGACGATGAAGTACACGCCCAGCGGCGTGCGCGCATCGCCCTCGACCATCTTCTCGATGCCGGACTTGCCGACCGAGATGTAGAAATCCGCCACCAGCCGGAGCTGCTGCGGCGTGTTCTCGAACAGGTACAGGCGCGAGCGCGAGGCGTCGATGGCGATGGCGTGGCGATTGCGTGGCGACAGGGCCAGGAACTGCGAGGGGATGGTGCCGGCCGGCGGCCGTTCACGCAGGGCCTTGAGGCGCATCTGCGACTCGTGGCGCAGCTCGGCCAGGGTCTGGGCGCCGGGGCCGCTGGCCAGGGGCTGCGGCACGTCGCCGAAGTCACGCACCGGCCGGGCCTGGGTGGTCAGCAGGTCGCCATAGACCAGCTGGGCCAGCTGGAAGTTGGGGTGGTCACGCACCAGGGTTTCGGCCTGCTGCAGGGCCTCGCGCGTGCGCCTGGCGCCGGTCAGGCGGTAGACCTCGATCAGACGGTGCTCCGGACTGGCCTGGCTGGCCACGGGCAGCGAGGTGGCCCGCGGGACCACGGTGGCGACGTGCAGGGGCTGCGCGCCGGCCGGCAGGACCGGCAGGCAGACGAGGGCAAGCAGCAGTGGCGTGAAAAACCCAGGGTTCATGGCAGGAGGAAGCAGGGCCGACAGAAGACATCGGCCGCTGGGGGCGCAGGCTTTCAGCCGCCGGAGCCTTCCTTGACGATCAGCCAGCGGTTGCCGTTGCGCGTCAGTTCCAGCGTCTTGCGGCTGAGCACGGCCAGCGTGTCGGCCTTGTAATCCTGGCGGAATTTTGCCACGGCATGCTGCCCCTTGACAGTGACCTGCAAGTCCATCAGGTTGACCGTGATGCGCGACTTGCTCAGGATGCGCGCACGCCGCTCCTGTTCCCAGGCGCTGCGGTTTTGCCGCCCGGGCGTCTCGAAGTTCGGGTCATAGGCGGCCAGGTAGCGCGTCATGTCGCGGTCCGACCAGGCCTGGGCCCAGGCCCGCACGGCCTGCTCGACTTCGCGCACACCCTGGGCCGGGGACGGCGCCGGGGCGGGCGCGGTCGTGGCCAGCGGCGGTTTGACCGGGGCAGCCGCTACGGCGGGAGGCGCGGGCGCCACCGGGACCGGTGCTGCCGCAGGCTTGGGCGTGGGCGCCGGTGGGGCAGGGGTGGGCGCCGGAGGAGACGCGGGGGGCTGGGCCGCTGCCAGCACAGGGCGTGCGGGGGGGCTGCCGGCGGGGCCGAGGTCGCGGATCAGGGCCAGCTGCACCGGGGCCGCCGGTGTGCCATCGAGTTGCAAGGCCTTGCTATAGGCCTGGCTGGCCAGACGCGCATAGACATCAGCTAGGTTGTCGTGCGCCGTGGCATAGCTGGGATGCGTGCGCAGGGCTTTCTCCAGCGCGATGCGGGCCTTGTCGTACTGCCCCTGCGATGCATGGATCACCGCCAGGTTGTTGTAGGGCTCGGGCAGCTCGGGGTGCTCCTCGCTGAGCCGCGTGAACGTGGCCAGGGCCTCGTTGCTGCGCCCGGATTCACGCTGGATCACCCCCTTGTACAGGCGCAGCTGCGGATCGCGCGGCTTGGCGGCGAGCAGACGGTCGACCCGGGTCTGGGCCTCGGCCAGCTTGCCTTCACGCAGCAGCTGGCTGATCTCGGCGTAATCGCTGGCGTGCGCCAGTCCCAGGCCGGTGGCCAGGACCAGCGCCAGCAGGGGACGGAAGAGGGAATGGCCGTGCTTCATGGACGGGCGCATTGTAGAGGGGCGACGGCGCGGCCGACGCCGGGCGCGGGCTTCACGGGCAGCGGATCCCGCGCTCGGTCAGGCGGGTCCGGAGGTCGCCGTTGGCTGCGTCGTGCTGCAGCGCCTTGCAGTAGGACTGCCCTGCCAGGCGGGTGTAGAGGTCACCGAGGTTCTCGTGTGCCGTGGCGTAGGCCGGGTTGGCCCGCACCGCCAGCTCCAGGGCGGCGCGGGCCAGGTCGTAGTCGCCCCGCGCGGCGTGGATCACGGCCAGGCCGTTGTAGGGCTCGGGCAGCTCGGGGTACTCTTCGGTGAGCTGGGTGAAGGTCTTGAGGGCTTCGTCCTGGCGACCGCTGTCGCGCTGGATCAGACCCTTGAGGTAGCGCATCTGCGGGTCGCGCGGCTTGCTCTTGAGGTGGCGGTCGGCACGCTGCTCGGCCTCGGCCAGGCGTCCGCCGCGCAGCAGCTGGCTCACGTCGCCGTAGACGTCGGCGCGGGCCCAGGGGCTGGCCAGCAGGGCCAGCCACAGGGGCAGGAGGCGGAGAAAAAAGCGGGGGGGAGTCATGGCGCCGGGACTGGGGATGACCCGGTCTTGTCGAACGGGCGGGGGCTATATACTGCGGACGATTGTAGCCCCGTCCCCCCACAAGCAACCGCTGCCTCATCCGCCTGCGCACCGGTTACCCATCGACCCATGAGCCTTCGCATCTACAACACGCTGACGCGTGCGTTGGAGCCTTTTACCCCGCTCGAACTCGGTCATGTCCGCATGTACGTCTGCGGCATGACGGTGTACGACCTCTGCCACCTGGGCCATGCGCGCGCCATGGTGGCCTTCGACGTGGTGCAGCGCTGGCTCAAGGCCAGCGGCTGGCGCGTGACCTACGTGCGCAATGTCACCGACATCGACGACAAGATCATCAAGCGGGCACTGGACAATGGCGAGACCATTCGCGCGCTGACCGAGCGCATGATCGAGGCCCTGCATCAGGATGCCGATGCGCTGGGGATCGAGCGGCCGGACCACGAGCCGCGCGCCACCGAGTACGTGCCGCAGATGCTGGGTCTGATCGAGCGCCTGGAGCGCAAGGGCCTGGCCTATCGCTCGCC
>JAYNNS010000206.1:0-5436 GCA_038112835.1 Curvibacter sp.
ATGCTGTTTCGGCCCGGCGAGACGCCGGGCCTCGCGCCTGTCCCGGAGGCGGCGGCGCTCAATGCCTCTCTGCGTGGGCTGTCGGGCGCGGCTTCCGGCCGCGAGGTGCCCCTGACCAAGGCCGTGACGACGGTCGGCAAGCCCGGCGTGGCCGTGGCCTCGATCTCGCGCCGTGCGCAGGGTTATGTGGTGGCCCATGTCGAGGGCTCGGGCATTCCGTTGCTCAACGGCGCGCCGATCAGCAGCGAACCGGTCGCGCTCAAGAGTGGCGACATGATCGAGCTGGCGGGGACCAAGATGCAGTTCATCCAGGGCTGAGGGCCTGACGGGGTCGACAGGCACCGGTTTGACAAGCCCGCCGGGTGCGGGCAGATGAAGGAGTGGTCATGAAGGTGCGTGTGCTGGGCTGCTCGGGCGCGATTGCCAGGGAATGCCGCACCACGTCCTTCCTGCTGGACGACGATCTCCTCGTGGACGCCGGGACCGGTGTCGGTGACCTGACGCTGGACGAGATGCTGGCGGTCGACCATGTGCTGCTCACGCACTCCCATCTGGACCACATCGCCGCATTGCCATTGATGCTGGATGCGATCGCCGCGCGTCGTAGCCGGCCCTTGCAGGTCCACGCCCTGCCCGGCACGATTGCGGCGTTGCAGACGCATGTTTTCAACGACGTGATCTGGCCCGACTTCACCCGGCTGCCTTCCTTGGAAATGCCCTTCGTGCGGCTGCTGCCGGTCGAGATCGGGCAGACGCTGTCCATCGGCGCCAAGCGCATCGAGGTCCTGCCCGCCGTGCATACGGTGCCGGCCGTCGGTTATGCCGTATCGGCCGGGCCGGCCTGCTGGGTCTTCAGCGGTGACACCGGCCCCAACCCGGAGTTCTGGCGGCGGGTGAACCGACTCCAGGTCAGCATGCTGGTCATCGAAACCGCATTCAGCAGCCGCGAAAGCCAGCTGGCCCAAGCCAGTCAGCATCTCTCGCCTGCGATGCTGGCCGCGGAACTTGACGGCATCGCGCCGGGCAGCAATTATCCGATTTACATCACGCATACCAAGCCGGCCGAGACGGAGCTGATCATGTCCGAGATCCGCGCCTTGGGTGCCAGTGGACCGTCAGGGTCCCGCCGCAACCATGACATCCGCTGGCTGCAGGCAGGACAGGAGTTTGATCTATGAGCGCCGTCATGAAACCGCCGGGCGGGGGTGACCCCGGCTACCGCGATTCCCAGCAACCTTCGAGCGACAAGCAGGACAAGACTTTCGAGGCCCTGTTCGTACGCCAGCTCAAGCAGGTGGTGCTGCGCATCCACGAGACCGAGCATGTGGAGCAGATCATGCTCGAGGTCAGCCCCGAGATCTGCAAGCTGTTCAATGCCGATCGCCTGACGCTCTATGCCGTCAGCGATGACGACACCTCCATCGTTTCCAAGATCAAGACCGGCCTGACGAGCAGCCGCGAGCTCAAGCTGCCGATCAGCCCGCAGAGCATCGCCGGCTATGTGGCCTTCAGCCGCAAGCTGCTGAACCTGGCCGATGTCTACGACGAAGAGGCGCTCCGGCAGATCCACCCGCAGCTTGCCTTCCTCAAGGAGCTGGACAAGCGCTCGGGCTACCGCACCAAGCAGATGCTGGTGTCGCCCATCATCGAAGGTGGCAACCTCTACGGCGTGCTCCAGGTCATCAACAACAAGGCCGATCGCCCCTTCTCCGAACTGGATGTCAAGGGCGTGGTCCAGCTGTGCAAGACGCTGGCCACGGCCATCCGCACGCGCATGCACAAGGCCGACGAACCCCAGCGCATCCGCGCCACCAAGTACGATGGCCTGGTGGCCGACGGCCGCATCACCGGCACCGAGCTGCAGGACTGCGTGCAGGAGGCGCGCAACGAGGGCCGGCCGGTGGAGCATCTGCTGATGAGCCGGCACCAGCTGACGCCGGCGCAGATCGGCCCCTCGCTCGCCAAGTTCTTCGGCGTGCCCTACGAGCCCTTCCATGCCGGCCGTATCCGCTCCGAGGTGCTGCACGGCTCCCTCAAGCGCGAGTTTGCCGAGGGGCAGGGCTGGATTCCGCTGGAAGAGTCGCCCGAGGGCCTGGTCATCATGTGTCTGGACCCCGAAGCCACGCGCGGCGCGCGTGTCGTCCCGCAGGTGTTCTCGCGCATCCACAAGTTCGCCTACCGCGTCACCACCCAGACCGAGTTCGAGCAGACGCTGGAGCAGCTCTTCGGCGCCACGGTGGACGGCACGTCCATCGACCAGATGCTGGCCGACATGGGCAGCCCGCTGGGCAGCGACGACGAAAGCGACGACTCGCTCGAATCCGCCGCCGCGGACAACGAGCTCGTCAAGTTCGTCAACAAGGTCATCGTCGACGCCTACAACCAGAAGGCCTCCGACATCCACGTCGAGCCCATGCCGGGCAAGCTCAAGACCGGCATCCGCTTCCGCATCGACGGCACGCTGGTGCCCTATATCGAGGTGCCGGCACATTTCCGCCAAGCCATGGTCACGCGCTTGAAGATCATGTGTGACCTCGACATCTCCGAGCGTCGCAAGCCGCAGGATGGCAAGATCAAGTTCAAGAAATACGGTCCGCTGGACATTGAGCTGCGTGTGGCCACCATCCCTTCGGCCGGCGGCGTCGAGGATGTGGTCATGCGTATCTTGGCTTCGGGGGAGCCCATCCCCCTGGAGAAGCTGGGCCTCACGCCGCACAACCGCGAGCGCCTGGAGACCACCGTCAGCAAGCCCTACGGCCTGTTCTATGTCTGCGGTCCCACGGGTTCCGGCAAGACCACCACCCTGCACTCCATCCTCAAATTCCTCAACACCCCCGAGACCAAGATCTGGACGGCGGAGGATCCGGTGGAAATCACGCAAAAGGGCTTGCGCCAGGTGCAGATCAACAAGAAGGCCGGCATCGACTTCGCGCTCGTGATGCGCGCCTTCCTGCGGGCCGATCCGGACATCATCATGGTGGGCGAATCGCGCGACAAGGAGACCGTGTCCATGGGGGTGGAAGCCTCGCTGACCGGCCACCTGGTGTTCTCCACCCTGCACACCAACTCCGCGCCTGAGTCCATCACCCGCCTGCTGGACATGGGCATGGACCCCTTCAACTTCGCCGACGCCCTGCTGGGCATCCTGGCTCAGCGTCTGGCCAAGAAGCTGTGCGACTGCAAGCAGCCCTACACGCCCAGCACCTCCGAGATCAACAGCTTCATCTCCGAATACGCCGAAGAGTTGCGCAACACCCCGGCCTGGAAGACGGACTTCAGCGGCGAGGCGCAGAAGCTCTACGAGGAGTGGGTGGTCAACTACGGCCAGGACGGTCGGCTGCGTTTCTACAAGCCCGTGGGTTGCGAGAAGTGCAACAACAGCGGCTACAAGGGCCGGCTCGGCCTGCACGAACTGCTGATCGCCGACGACCGGGTCAAGAAGCTGGTCCAGGAGCGAGCCCGCGTGGCCGAAATCTTTGCCGCCGCGGTCGAAAGCGGAATGCGAACCCTGAAAATGGACGGCATGGAAAAGATCATGCTCGGCATGACGGACCTGAAACAGGTCCGGCAGGTTTGTATCAAGTGACAGGCTTGTCCGGACAAAAATGTCGGACCATGACTTGCCGGGATCAGGAAAGGCGTGGAAGACGGTTAGTTATCCACAGATTCGGTCTTAAATCGGCAAATAGTGCACAGATCGAGCGTGGCATGAAATCTGCTGCAATCAAGGCATACAGCTGAGCTGTATCCATCTTTAACCAAGGAGCTTTACATGAAGCGTGCAATTCAAAAGGGTTTCACCCTGATCGAACTGATGATTGTGGTTGCCATCATCGGTATTTTGGCCGCCGTCGCCCTGCCGGCTTATCAGGACTACACAATTCGTGCCAAAGTGTCAGAGGTAGTGCTTGCTGCTTCGCAATGCCGTACCAGTGTGACCGAGGTTTACCAGTCGACTAGTACCGCTGCTTCGCTGCCTACTGGGGGAAATTGGGGTTGTGAATTTGCTACGGGTGCTAGTGTCGGCCCCACCAAATATGTTGGCTCAGTTGCGACCAGCGAGCGTGGCGATGT
This sequence comes from Curvibacter sp., assembly GCA_038112835.1. GTDB lineage: Bacteria > Pseudomonadota > Gammaproteobacteria > Burkholderiales > Burkholderiaceae_C > Hylemonella. Next base: position 4,075 of record JAYNNS010000206.1, read on the forward strand.
CCGTATCACTGTGGTCGGATTGGCCCCCAGTATCCCGGCGACCGGGTCTTATGTTTATCTCTCTCCTCAGCTGAATTCGGCAAACCAGGTCAGCGGTTGGGAATGTGGTCCGGGTGGTACGATGCCAGCCAAATATCTGCCCGGTTCTTGCCGTTCGACAACGATTACCACAACTGGTACTTTCGCTCCGAACTAATCTAATCGGGGTTCGGTCATATCAAACAAAGGGCTCTCAGGAGCCCTTTGTGTTTTCGTTCACAGAGACACGAAATGGCGGCATGGACCTTTAGCGCTTTGCTCTGCCTTGGCTGGTGCTGGCCAGATCACTTTACACCATGGCCTGCCTTTCACAACGAAGTGCCTGTATTCCTTGCCGTGATTCTTGGAATGGGCTTGACACTTTGGCGTGCGCAGAATCGTTCCTTTGATCTAAGTGCTGGCAGTTGGCTGGCATTGATGCTCGTTGGTGTGGCCGGACTCCAGTGGTTGACCGACTTGCTGACTTATCACGGCGATCTTGTTCTGGTCGCGCTCTACATGATCGGAGCTGGACTGGCTTGGGAGCTGGGCCGAAGCTGGGCTGGGCGCTCGGAGTCAAGATTGTTTACGGCGATCGATACACTGGCACTGGCATTTGTCTCCGGTGCTACGCTTTCTTCCCTTGTAGCATTCATCCAATGGGTGGAACAAGAGGCTTCCTGGATGCCGTGGGTCATGCCGGCAGCGCATACAAATCGAGCGATCGCGAATCTTGCTCAACCTAATCAGTTATCAACACTCTTGCTCATGGGGATCATCGCAACCGCCCTGCTCTATGAGCGAGTACGAATGAGTGGCGTGTTAGCTCTGTTCTTTATCGTCATACATACATTAATACTTGTGCTAACGCAGTCTCGTACTGGGATGGTAATTGCTTTCGCACTAATTGCGATTAGTCCTTGGATTACTAAGAAATCACATCGTCTCCACTGGTGGATGGTACTTATATGGGCAATAGCCTTTTTCTTACTAGTCAGTATTTATCAAGAACTGGGTCAACAAACTAGCAAAGCAGCATTGGGGACACAACAGGTCATGCAGGTCGGATTGCGTCCTTTGATGTGGCAGCAGTTTGGTGCTGCGTTAATGGAGTCGCCGCTGTGGGGCTTCGGATGGTTGCAGACAGTACGCGCACAGCAGATAGGGGCTTTAACCGTGCCCGGTCTAGAACAAGCCGTTTATACGCACAACGTTTTTCTTGATTTGGCCATTTGGATGGGCTTACCACTTTTTCTATTTGTATTGATTTTGATTGCGTATTGGGTTTGGCAGCGGAGAAAAGGCTTCAAGAATTTACGGGTGCGTTGGTGCATCGTTTGGTTA
>JAYNNS010000207.1:0-5428 GCA_038112835.1 Curvibacter sp.
CAACAGCCGTGGCGCCCGACAGACGCACGGCAAAGCGCTCGCCGGCCACGCCGCTGAAGAAGGCCTCACCGGTGGTGGCACCGTACATCACGGTGTTGCCCACGATGATGTTGCGCGTGGCGTCGCCACGGAAATCGATGCTGGGACGCACGATGATGCGGCCGCCCGACAAGCCCTTGCCCGTGTAGTCGTTGGCATCGCCGATCAGGTAGAGCGTGATGCCGCGCGCCAGGAAGGCACCGAAGCTCTGGCCGCCCGTGCCCTCGAGCTGGATGCGCAGCGTGTCGTCGGGCAGGCCCTCCGGATGCACCTTGGTCAGCGCGCCCGAGAGCATGGCGCCCACAGAGCGGTTGACGTTGCGCGCCACCTCCATGAACTGCACCTTCTCGCCCTTGTCGATGGCGGCGCGGGATTTCGCGATCAGCACCTGATCCAGCGACTTCTCCAGGCCATGCTTCTGGTCCTCCACGTGGAAGCGCGGCACGTCGGCCGACACCACGGGTTGGGCGAACAGGCGGCTGAAGTCCAGGCCGCGCGCCTTCCAGTGCTCGATACCCTTGCGCACGTCCAGCAGATCGGCACGGCCGATCATGTCGTCGAACTTGCGGATGCCCAGCTGGGCCATGATCTGGCGCACTTCCTCGGCGACGAAGAAGAAGTAGTTCACCACGTGCTCGGGCTTGCCCGAGAACTTCTTGCGCAGCGTCGGATCCTGGGTGGCCACGCCGACCGGGCAGGTGTTGAGGTGGCACTTGCGCATCATGATGCAGCCCTCGACGACCAGCGGCGCGGTGGCGAAGCCGAACTCGTCGGCACCCAGCAGCGCGCCGATGGCGACGTCACGGCCGGTCTTCATCTGGCCGTCGGCCTGCACGCGGATACGGCCGCGCAGGCGGTTGAGCACCAGGGTCTGCTGGGTCTCGGCCAGGCCGATCTCCCAGGGCGAACCGGCATGCTTGATGGACGACCAGGGCGAGGCGCCCGTACCGCCGTCATGGCCGGCGATCACCACGTGGTCGCTCTTGCACTTGGCCACGCCCGCGGCGATGGTGCCCACGCCGATCTCTGACACCAGCTTGACGCTGATGCTGGCGTGCGGGGCCACGTTCTTCAGGTCGTGGATCAGCTGGGCCAGGTCTTCGATGGAATAGATGTCGTGGTGCGGCGGCGGCGAGATCAGGCCCACGCCCGGCACGGAGTAGCGCAGCTTGCCGATGTAGTCGGACACCTTGCCGCCCGGCAGCTGGCCGCCCTCGCCCGGCTTGGCGCCCTGGGCCATCTTGATCTGGATCTGGTCGGAGCTGGACAGGTACTCGGCGGTCACGCCGAAACGGCCCGAAGCCACCTGCTTGATCTTGGAGCGCAGCGAGTCGCCGTCCTGCAGCGGCAGGTCGACCTCGACCTGTTCGGCACCGATCACGCTCTTGAGTGTCTCGCCCTTCTTGATCGGGATGCCCTTGAGCTCGTTGCGGTAGCGCGCCGGGTCCTCACCGCCTTCACCGGTGTTGCTCTTGCCGCCGATGCGGTTCATGGCCACGGCCAGGGTGGCGTGCGCCTCGGTGGAGATGGAGCCCAGCGACATGGCGCCGGTGGCAAAGCGCTTGACGATCTCGCTCGCCGGCTCGACCTCCTCCACCGGGATGGCCTTGGCGGGGTCGATCTTGAACTCGAACAGGCCGCGCAGCGTCATGTGGCGCTTGCTCTGGTCGTTGATGATCTGCGCGTATTCCTTGTAGGTGTTGAAGCTGTTGGCGCGCGTGCTGTGCTGCAGCTTGGCGATGGCGTCTGGCGTCCACATGTGCTCTTCGCCACGGGTGCGCCAGGCGTATTCGCCGCCGGCGTCCAGCATGGTGGCCAGCACCGGGTCCTGGCCATAGGCCGCCTTGTGCATGCGGATGGCCTCCTCGGCCATCTCGAACACGCCGATGCCTTCCACGCGGCTGGGCGTGCCGGTGAAGTACTTGGCGATGGTCTCGCTGTTGATGCCGATGGCCTCGAAGAGCTGGGCGCCGCAGTAGGACATGTAGGTCGACACGCCCATCTTGGACATGATCTTGGACAGGCCCTTGCCGATCGCCTTGATGTAGTTGTAGATGGCCTTGTCGGCGCTCAGATCGCCCGGCAGGTCCTGGTGCATGGCAGCCAGGGTTTCCATGGCGAGGTAGGGGTGCACGGCCTCGGCGCCGTAGCCGGCCAGCACGGCGAAGTGGTGCACTTCGCGCGCGGTGCCGGTTTCGACCACCAGACCGGCCGAGGTCCGCAGGCCTTCACGCACCAGGTGCTGGTGGATGGCCGACAGGGCCAGCAGCGCGGGGATGGCCACCTGGGTGGCGCCGACCGCACGGTCGCTGATGATCAGGATGTTCTTGCCGCCCTTGATGGCGTCCACCGCCTCGGCGCACAGCGAGGCCAGCTTGGCCTCCACGCCCTCGCGGCCCCAGGCCAGCGGGTAGGTGATGTCCAGCGTCGCACTACGGAACTTGCCCTGGGTCGTGGCCTCGATGTTGCGCAGCTTGGCCATGTCCGAGAAGTCCAGGATGGGCTGGCTCACCTCGAGACGCATGGGCGGGTTGACCTGGTTGATGTCCAGCAGGTTGGGCTTGGGCCCGATGAAGGACACCAGCGACATCACGATGGCCTCGCGGATCGGGTCGATCGGCGGGTTGGTCACCTGGGCAAACAGCTGCTTGAAGTAGTTGTACAGCGGCTTGTTCTTGTCGGACAGCACGGCCAGCGGGCTGTCGTTGCCCATGGAGCCGATGCCCTCTTCACCGTTGACGGCCATGGGGGCCATCAGGAACTTGATGTCTTCCTGCGTCATGCCGAAGGCCTGCTGGCGGTCCAGCAGGGTAGCCGGCTCGGCCGCGGGCAGGCTCTCGACGCCGGTCTCCACGTCGTCGAGCTTGATGCGCAGGTTTTCGATCCACTGCTTGTAGGGCTTGCTGTTGGCGAGGTTGGCCTTGAGCTCCTCGTCGTCGATCATCCGGCCCTGCTCCAGGTCGATCAGGAACATCTTGCCGGGCTGCAGACGCCACTTGCGCACGATCTTGTTCTCGGGCACGGGCAGCACGCCGGATTCGGAGCCCATGATCACCAGGTCGTCGTCGGTGATGCAGTAGCGCGAGGGGCGCAGGCCGTTACGGTCCAGCGTGGCGCCGATCTGGCGGCCGTCGGTGAACACGATGGAGGCCGGGCCGTCCCAGGGCTCCAGCATGGCCGCGTGGTATTCGTAGAAGGCCTTGCGGCGCTCGTCCATGGTGGTGTGCTGTTCCCAGGGCTCGGGAATCATCATCATCACGGCCTGGCTGATCGGATAGCCGGCCATGGTCAGCAGCTCGAGACAGTTGTCGAAGGTGGCCGTGTCGGACTGGCTGGCGAAGCTGATGGGGTAGAGCTTGTGCAGGTCGTTGCCCAGCACCGGCGAGGACATCACGCCTTCACGGGCCTTCATCCAGTTGTAATTGCCCTTGACGGTGTTGATCTCGCCGTTGTGGGCGACGTAGCGGTAGGGGTGGGCCAGCGGCCACTCGGGGAAGGTGTTGGTGGAGAAGCGCTGGTGCACCAGGCCCAACGCGGAGACGCAACGCTTGTCTTGCAGATCCAGGAAGTAGGTGCCCACCTGATCGGCCAGCAGCAGGCCCTTGTAGACCACGGTGCGGCTGGACATGCTCGGGACGTAGTATTCCTTGCTGTGCTTGAGCTGCAGGTTCTGGATGGCGGCGCTGGCCGTCTTGCGGATCACATAGAGCTTGCGCTCCAGGGCATCCTGCACGATCACGTCGCTGCCGCGGCCCACGAAGACCTGGCGGATGATCGGCTCCTTCTCCTGCACCGTGGGCGACATGGGCATCTCGCGGTTGACCGGCACATCACGCCAGCCCAACAGCACCTGGCCTTCGGCCTTGATGGCGCGCTCCATCTCCTGCTCGCAGGCCAGGCGGGAGGCATGCTCCTTGGGCAGGAAGATCATGCCCACGCCGTATTCGCCGGGCGGTGGCAGCGTCACGCCCTGCTTGGCCATCTCTTCGCGGTAGAGGGTGTCCGGCAGCTGGATCAGGATGCCGGCGCCATCGCCCATGAGCTTGTCGGCTCCGACCGCGCCACGGTGATCGAGGTTCTCGAGAATCTTCAGTGCGCCCTGGACGATCTCGTGGGTCTTGTGACCCTTGATGTGCGCCACGAAACCCACGCCGCAGGCATCGTGCTCGTTGGCACTCGAATACAAACCGTTTTCTTGGAGATGCTGGATCTCGGCAGCCGTGGTCATGGCGCACTCCTAAATATTCACAGGGTTCGTAAGCATAGTGCAGCGCAACAAGATTTCCAAGCAAATTAATAAGGGTCGGATTCTTATTATTTGTTGATTTTTTTATTCAGGAAATAATAAGGGACATATTAAATGTAGCTCAGAGCATGGCCGCACGGGGCGGCGTGGGCCGCCGCCCTACTTCTTGTTGGCCGGCCGGCCGGCACGGGCTTTGCTGAGCCGGCGCTCGGTCTTCTTCTGCAACTCGGCTGTAAACGCCGGACTGCCCAGCACCCAGCCCTTGAGCACGGCATCGGTCAGGGCCTGCTGCTCGGATGTGGACACGCCCTCCTGCACCAGCTGCGCATAGGCCGCCTCGCGTGCAAACGGGGTATTGCCCAGGGCCCAGTAGAGCGGATGGGGGCTGATGAGTCGATCGCTGCGCAGACCGGCGTGATGCCCGTGGCTGGACCATGCATAGTCACGCGCCTGCCCCACCAGACCGGCACGCACCGGGTTGAGATCAATATAGCTCATGCAGGCCAGCAGGTAGTGCTCACTCTCTATGAGAGTGGATTTGTAGCGCCCCTCCCAGAGGGTGCCGCTGCGCCCGTGGCGATCATTGAAATAGCGCACATAGCGCCGGCCCACGGCCTGCATCATGTGCGGCAGGCTCTCGGCCGACTGCGGCGTGAGCAGCAGATGGAAATGGTTGTCCATCAGCACATAGGCGTGGATGGCCACGCCGAACTGCCGGGCCTGCGACTCCAGCAGCTCCAGCATCTGGCGGCGATCGTCATCGTCCAGAAAGATGGATTGGCGGTTGTTGCCGCGCTGGATGACGTGGTGCGGGTAACCGGGAACGCTGAGACGAGGCAGGCGGGCCATGGACATGCGACAGAGAGATCTGCCGCATCATAGACCCGATCTGGCCCCGATTAAGGCCGAACGGCCCCGACTCACATCTTGGGCGCCTTGGCCACGCGCACCTTGCCGCTGGTGGTGATCAGGATCACGGCCACGCCGGGTTCGAACCCTTCCTTGCCCTTGGCCTGGACGATGGCGCGCCGATCGCCGTTCTTGATCTGCACCTGGATCTCGTTGGCCTCCGGGCTCGTGCAGGCACGCTCGATCACCTTGCCTGCGACCGCGCCCGCCACCGCCCCGACGATACCGATGACC
>JAYNNS010000208.1:0-5406 GCA_038112835.1 Curvibacter sp.
GTATCGGGATGGTCACCGGCCCGTCGTTGACCAGGTGCACCTGCATGTCCGCCGCGAACTGACCGGTCTGCACCACGGGGTGCGCAGCGCGCGCCTTGGCCACAAAGTCTTCATACAGCCGCCGCCCATCCTCGGGCGGCGCGGCATTGGTGAAGCTGGGCCGGTTGCCGCCCGTGGTGTCGGCGGCCAGGGTGAACTGGCTCACGATCAGGAGGCCGCCGCCCACGTCCTGCACGCTGCGGTTCATCTTGCCGGCTTCATCGCTGAAGATGCGCAGCTTGAGGAGCTTGGCCAGCAGCTTCTCACCGGTGGCTTCGGTGTCGCCGCGTTCGGCGCAGACCAGGACCAGCAGGCCGGCGCCGATGGCGCCGACGACCTCGCCCGCGATCTCGACGCGGGCCTCTTTCACACGTTGCAGCAGAGCGAGCATGCGGTGTTTATACCGCGTCGCCCTCGAGACTTAGCGCAGCCGGGTGCGCGCCTGTTCCAGGCGCTGGTCCAGATAGGCGCCGTAGAAGTCGGGGATGGAGCCGCCGACCAGGCGCTCGGCCAGCTCCTCGCCCTGAGGCCCGAGGAAGAGCACGGTGGGCGCGACGCTGACGCGACGCGCGCGCACGAAGTCGTCGTGCACGATGAGACGACCGTCCAGTCCCTTGAGCGGGCGGCGGCTGCGCATGTCCACCTGCACCACGGGCAGGCCCTGCTGCTGCAGGGGCGCGAGATGGTGCTCGCGCACGATGTGGCAGTAGGCGCAGGCGTCCAGACTGACCATGAGCACCAGGGGCTGCTGACGCGCCAGCGCGGTGGCCAGCTCATGCTGCAGGTCCAGCGCGCGCGGCAGTGTGGCCGCACGGCCCCCCAGCGGCAGGGCCGCGGCGGCCAGCAGCAGGGCGCGCCGCCCGCTCTTCATTTGCCGGCCTCCTGCTCCATCAGCAGATAGGTGTTGTAGGCGTTCATGCGGTTGGCCACGCGGAACAGGGGCAGGTGCTCGAAGGCGCTCCAGTCCGTGTTGCGGTAGGCCTCGTCGAAGGGCTCGAGGTTGGCCGCGGCCTGGCCCATGCTCTGGCGCAGGTAGACCAGGTAGTCGCGCGTGAGCTGCATGTCCTGGCGCGCCTGCTGCGAGAGCGGACCATGGCCGGGCACGACCACGCCGGCGTCGAAGTCCAGCAGGCGCTCGAGCGCCACGATCCAGTGCCGGCTGTCGGCCTGGCCCACATAGGGGATGCGGCTGCGGAACACCAGATCGCCGGCGAACAGCACCTTCTCCGAGGGCAGATAGACCACGAGGTCCTCGGGCGTGTGCGCGGGGCCGACGGCGCGGATCTCGAAACGCACGCCGCCCACCGTGAGCTCGCGGTCGCCACTCAGCCATTCGTCGGCCTGCACGAGGCGCGTGTCCTCGTCGATCCAGGGCGCGAGCTCGCTGCGCGAGGCCTGCAGACGCAGCTGCGCGGTGTCCGAATTGAGGTAGAGCCGCGCGGCCTGGTGCGCGAGCACGCGCACGCCGCGCGCACGGAAGGTCTGCAGGCCGTAGATGTGGTCCGCGTGGTAGTGCGTGACGATGAGATGCGTCACGGGCAAGGGCGTGATGCGCGCGATCTGCGCGAGCAGGCGCTCGGCCAGCGCGGGCGAGCCCAGGGCGTCGATCACCACCACGCCTGCGGGCGTGATCACGAAGGCGGCGTTGGAGATGAAGTTCTGGTTGGCCGGCGAACCCAGGGCCGAGACGCCTTCCACGTACCAGGCGCTGGGCGCGACCTGCTGCGCCACCATGGGCGGCTCCCCGGCCGCCTGGACAGCGCCGCAGCACAGGGCCAGCAGGGCGCAGGCGCGCCGGCAGAGGGATCGCAAGAACAGGGTGTTCATCGTGGAGATCGTGGTTTGAGCCAGATCAAGCCTGACCCGGCAGCTCAAAACTAGTATATAAGCAAATAGTAAAGTAATGCCCATGGATTTCACGCCCCTGATCGAGCGCTACGGCACCGGCCATGTCCTGGCCGTGGCCGGGCTGGGCATCGGCCTGCTGTTCGGCTTCTTCGCGCAGCGCTCGCGCTTCTGCCTGCGCGCGGCCACGCTGGAGTTCTGGCACGGCCGTTTCGGCGAGAAGCTGGCGGTCTGGCTGCTGGCTTTTTCGAGCGCGGTGGTGGCGGTGCAGGGCCTGATCCTGCTGCACGCGCTGGACGTGAGCACGGCCCGCCAGCTGGCCACGCGCGGCAGCCTCTCCGGAGCCCTCATCGGCGGCCTGATGTTCGGCGCCGGCATGGTGATGACACGCGGCTGCGCGAGCCGCCTGCTCGTGCTCTCGGCCAACGGCAATCTGCGCGCCCTGCTCTCGGGCCTGATCTTCGCGGTCACGGCGCAGGCCGCGCTGGGCGGCGTGCTGGCGCCGCTGCGCCACACCATCAGTGGCTGGTGGACGGTGGAAGGCGGCCACGCGCGCGACCTGCTCGCGCTCACGCACCTGGGCCACGCGGGCGGACTGGCCGTGGGACTGGTCTGGTTCGCCGCGGCGCTGTACTTCGCGCTGCGCAGCGACCGCAGCCTCTGGAAATGGGTGGGTGGCATGGGCACGGGCCTGGCTGTGGCGGGGGGCTGGTGGGCCACGCACGGGATCGGCGCGCAGAGCTTCGACGCGGTGCAGGTGCAGGGCCTGACCTTCAGCGGCCCGTCGGCGGAATGGCTGATGCGCGTGCTGGCCTCGCCGGCACCGGCCATCGGCTTCGATTTCGGCCTGCTGCCCGGCGTGTTCGCGGGCTCGCTGCTGGGCGCGCTGCTGGGGCGCGACTTCAAGCTCGAAGGCTTCAAGGACGGCTACAGCATGCGCCGCTACATCGCCGGTGCCATGCTCATGGGCTTCGGCTCCATGCTGGCCGGCGGCTGCGCCGTGGGCGCGGGCATGACGGGCGGCGCGATCTTCGCGCTCACGGCCTGGCTCGCGTTGCTGGGCATGTGGGCTGGCGCCGGCCTGACCGACCGCCTGCTCGATGCCAACGCGCAGCCCGCGCCCGCACAGCGCGTGGCACAGACGGCCGCCACCATCCAGGCGCCTTGAGCGACGAAGCCGCCGCCGAGGCGCTAACATCCTGCGGGTAAACACCGGCGACAGGAGATCAGTCGATCTCTATATTCGTCAATGGTGATATTTGTGCAACCTCGCAGGAGACTTCCGATGCGCCTCAAAACCACCTTCGCCGTGCTGCTGCTCGGCGGCCTGACGGCCACCTCCGTCCTCGCCCAGGACGCCGCCCGCCTGCACCAGCGCGCCCTGGCCGCCACCTGCGCCAACTGCCACGGCACCGATGGCCGCACCGTGCAGGGCTCGGCCGTGCCCGCGCTGGCCGGCATGCCCAAGGACTACATGATCCAGCAGATGAAGGCCTTCCAGAACGGTACACGCCCCGCCACGGTGATGCACCAGCTGGCCAAGGGCCTGACGGACGAGCAGATCGAGTCCGCCGCCGCCTATTTCTCCACCCTCAAGCGCTGAAGGAGACCCGACCATGAAACGCCGCAATTTTGTCCAGGCCTCGCTCGCGCTCGGCTCGCTCTCCTCGCTCTCGCTCGTGGGCTGCGCCACCACGGCGCCGATTCCCGCCAAGGCCAAGGTCGTCGTGATCGGCGGCGGCTACGGCGGCGCCACGGCCGCCAAGTACGTGCGCATGCTCTCCAACTACCAGATCGACGTGGTGCTGGTCGAGCCCAACGATGCCTTCATCTCTTGCCCGATCTCCAACCTGGTGATCGGCGGCAGCAAGACCATGGGGGACATCACCACGCCCTATGACAAGCTGCGCAGCAACCACGGCGTGATCCACGCGCGCGACCTGGCCAGCAAGATCGATCCGGTCAAGAAGACCGTCACGCTGGCCGGCGGCGCCACCATCGCCTACGACAAGCTCATCCTCTCGCCCGGCATCGACATGATGTGGAACAGCGTCGAGGGGCTGAAGGAAGCCAGCGCCGCGGGCCAGATCCTGCAGGCCTGGAAGGCCGGTCCCGAGACCGTGGCGCTGCGCAAGCAGCTCGAGGCCATGCCCGACGGCGGCGTCTACGCCATCGCCGTGCCGCTGGCGCCCTACCGCTGCCCGCCCGGTCCCTACGAGCGCGCCAGCCAGGTGGCGAGCTACTTCAAGAAGGCCAAGCCCAAATCCAAGGTGCTGATCCTCGACGCCAACCCGGACGTGACCTCCAAGGGTCCGCTGTTCAAGAAGTTCTGGGCCGAGAACTACGCCGGCATGCTGGAGTTCCGCGGCAACCACAAGGCCGTCGCCGTCGATGCACGCACGAGGACCGTGAAGTTCGAGACCGCCGACGACGTCAAGGCCGATGTGCTCAACGTGCTGCCGAACATGAGCGCCGGCAGCATCGCCATGCAAAGCGGCCTGGCCAATGCCAACGCGCGCTGGTGCAATGTGGACTACCAGACCTTCGAGTCGACCGCGGCCAAGGACATCCACGTGATTGGCGACTCGGTGCTGGCCGCGCCGGCCATGCCCAAGTCCGGCCACATGGCCAACTCGCACGGCAAGGTGGTCGCCGCGGCCGTGGTGGCCCAGCTCTCGGGCCTGGCGGTCAACCCGCAGCCGCTGCTGACCAACACCTGCTACAGCTTCGTCAACGACAAGCTGGTGGTGCACGTGGCCTCGGTCCACCAGTACGTGGCGGCCGAGAAGACCTACAAGACGGTCCCGGGCTCGGGCGGCGTGTCCACCGCGCCCAACGAGCTCGAAGGCGTCTACGCCCTCAACTGGGCCCAGAACATCTGGGCAGATTCCCTGCTCTGATCCCTCGGGCCGGCACCCGCGCCGGCCCCTCCTCTTCTTTCAGGAACACAACGCATGTCCAAGATCCTGGCCACCCTGGCCCTCACCCTGTTCTCGCTGATGAGCACCCCCGTCCACGCCCAGGCCGCGCCGCAGACCAAGGCGGTCTACCACGTCAACACCGACGTCAACACGGTGGCGGCCATCCTCAACAACATCCGCAACCACCTCAATGCCGCCCCCAAGGACAAGATCGTCGTGGTCACGCACGGCCCCGGCATCAACTTCCTGCTGCAAGACGCCAAGGACAGCCAGGGCCGCGAGTTCAGCGGCACCGTGGGCGACCTGGCCAGCAAGGGCGTGGAATTCCGCGTCTGCAACAACACGTTGACCGTGCGCAACATCAGCGCCGACAAGGTGCTGATGGAAGCCAAGATCGTGCCCTCGGGCGTGGCCGAGGTGGCCCGCCTGCAGTCCCAGGAAGGCTACGTCTACCTCAAGCCCTGAGCCGGGCAGGACCCCAGCAGAAGGGGCCTCGCGAGGCCCCTTTCTCTTTCTTCCTGCGACCCGCGTAGGTCGTGGCCTAGGTGTGAAGCGTCAAGAGGTTGTTTCTTGATCTGTTGAGTCTGGACATGGGAGCAAC
>JAYNNS010000209.1:0-5300 GCA_038112835.1 Curvibacter sp.
CGTGCTGCTGGCCGAGGCCAAGGTGCCCTACGACATCGTGCTGGAGATGGACGAGATCAACGAGGACTTCCCGGACACCGACCTGGCCATGGTCATCGGCGCCAACGACATCGTGAACCCGGCCGCCCAGGACGACCCCGCCAGCCCCATCGCGGGCATGCCGGTGCTGGAGGTGTGGAAGGCCAGGACCTCCATCGTCATGAAGCGCTCCATGGCTTCGGGCTATGCCGGCGTGGACAACCCTCTCTTCTACAAGGACAACAACCGCATGCTGTTCGGCGACGCCAAGAAGATGCTGGACGAGGTATTGGCGGCCCTGCGGGCCTGAGTGTCGCCTGCCGGTCCTGGCAAGGCATAATCCCGCCACGGGAAAAAAGCACGACCGTGCTGGATTCTTCCAGCACGGTCTTTTTTTGTTCCGCTACAGTCAGCAACGACAACACAGGAGACACGACATGAGCGACCGACTCTGGCTCAAGAGCTACCCCGAAGGCGTGCCCGCCGATCTGCCGCCGCTGCCCTACGCCTCGCTGGTGGCGCTGATGGAGGAAAGCTTTCGCAAGTACGCGGACCGTCCGGCCTACAGCTTCATGGGCAAGGAGCTCAGCTTCGGCGAGACCGACCGCCTGAGCCGTGCCTTCGCCGCCTACCTGCAGGGCCTGGGCCTGGCCCAGGGTGACCGCGTGGCCATCATGATGCCCAATGTGCCGCAGTACCCGGTGGTGGTGGCCGCCATCCTGCGTGCCGGTTACGTGGTGGTCAACGTCAACCCGCTGTACACGGCGCGCGAGCTCGAGCACCAGCTCAAGGACTCGGGGTCGAAAGCCATCGTCATCATCGAGAACTTCGCCGCCACGCTGCAGAAGTGCATCGCCGCCACCCCCGTCAAGCACGTGGTGCTGTGCGCCATGGGCGACCGCCTGGGCCTGCTCAAGGGCGCGCTGGTGAATTTCGTGGTGCGCAAGGTCAAGAAGCTGGTGCCGCCCTTCAGCCTGCCGGGTGCCGTGCGCTTCAACGACGCCATTGCCCAGGGCGAGCGCGGCAGCCTGCGCCAGCCCGAGATCAAGCCGGATGACGTGGCCGTGCTGCAGTACACCGGCGGCACCACGGGCGTCTCCAAGGGCGCCGTGCTCCTGCACCGCAATGTGATCGCCAACGTGCTGCAGTCCGAGGCCTGGAACGACCCGGTCATGAAAAAGGTGCCGGCCGGCCAGCAGTCCACGGGCGTGTGCGCGCTGCCGCTGTACCACATCTTCGCCTTCACCGTCGGCATGATGCTGTCCATGCGCACGGGCGGCAAGCTCATCCTGATCCCCAACCCGCGCGATTTGCCGGCCGTGCTCAAGGAACTGTCCAAGCACACCTTCCACACCTTCCCGGCGGTCAACACCCTGTTCAACGGTCTGGCCAACCATCCGGACTTCAACAAGGTGGACTGGAGCAATCTCAAGATTTCCGTCGGCGGCGGCATGGCCGTGCAGGGCGCGGTGGCCGACAAGTGGCTCAAGCAGACCGGCTGCCCGATCTGCGAAGGCTACGGCCTGTCCGAGACCAGCCCCTCGGCGAGCTGCAACCCGGTCACCAACACCTCCTTCACCGGCACCATCGGGATCCCGCTGCCCAGCACCTGGATGAAGATCATCGACGACGAGGGTCGCGACGTGCCCCAGGGCCAGCCGGGCGAGATCGCCATCAAGGGCCCGCAGGTCATGGCCGGCTACTGGCAGCGTCCGGACGAGACCGCCAAGGTCATGACGGCCGATGGCTGGTTCAAGTCCGGTGATATCGGCATCATGGACGAGAAGGGCTTCTTCCGCATCGTCGACCGCAAGAAGGACATGATCCTGGTCAGCGGCTTCAACGTCTACCCGAACGAGATCGAGGACGTGGTGGCCAAGCTGCCCGGCGTGCTCGAGTGCGCCTGCGTGGGCGTGGCCGACGAGAAGACCGGCGAAGCCGTCAAGCTCGTGATCGTCAAGAAGGATCCGGCGCTGAGCGAAGAACAGGTGCGTGCCTACTGCAAGGAAAACCTCACGGGCTACAAGCAGCCCAAGGTGATCGAGTTCCGCACCGAGCTGCCCAAGACGCCGGTCGGCAAGATCCTGCGCCGGGAGCTGAGAGACAAGAAGTGACGCGTCGCAGCACTTCTTGCGACGGAGGCCAACTTTGCGTGGCAAAGTGAGGCGCAACGGCCGCAGTCACAACAGCAGATGACCACGGCCATCCTCAGTGCCCTGGCTGAGGAGCAGCAGGGGCTCATCCAACTTCTGCACCAGCCCCGGCGCGTCGAACGCGCCGGGCGTTTTTTCTGGCTTGGCGAACTGCATGGCCGGCCCGTGGTGCTGGCCCTCTCGCGCATCGGTAAGGTGGCCGCAGCGACTACGGCCACGACCCTCATCGAAGCCTTCGACGCGCAACGCCTGGTCTTCACCGGCGTGGCCGGTGGCATCGCCCCTGGCGTGGAGGTGGGTGACGTGGTGGTGGCGCAGGAGTTCGTGCAGCACGACATGGACGCCTCGCCGCTGTTCCCGCGCTACGAGATTCCCTTTTATGGTCGCGAGCGCTTCGCCTGTGATGCGGCCCTGGTTCAATCTCTTCTGGGCGCAACGCGTGTCGGTCTGCAGCAGCTGGGCCTGCAGGTTACCGTGCACCAGGGCTTGGTCGCCAGCGGTGACCGTTTCGTCTGCGCCGCTGAGGAGGCGCGCTCATTGCACGCGGCCTTGAGCGAGGCGGGCCATGCGCCGCTGGCCGTGGAAATGGAAGGCGCTGCCGTGGCCCAGGTCTGCCACGACTACGGCATCCCCTTCGCCGCCATGCGCACCATCTCCGACCGCGCCGACGACACAGCCCACGTCGACTTCCCCCGGTTCGTGAAAGAGGTTGCCAGCCGCTACGCCCTGGCCATCCTTGACAGCTTCATGCGTGAGTTGAAGTAGCTCTGGGCCGGGCCGATTACTTCTTCAACCATCCGCGCCGACGGAAGTACCACATGGGCCCGACCGCGCTCGCGACCATGAGCGCCAGCGCGAAGGGGTAGCCCCAGGTCTGCGAGAGCTCGGGCATGTACTGGAAGTTCATGCCGTAGATGCTGGCGATCAGCGTGGGTGGCAGCAGGGCCACGCTGGCCACCGAGAAGATCTTGATGATCTTGTTCTGGTTGATGTTGATGAAGCCGACGGTGGCGTCCATCAGGAAGTTGATCTTGTCGAAGAGGAAGGTGGTGTGCGAGTCCAGCGAGTCGATGTCGCGCAGGATCTGGCGCGCCTCCTCGAACTGCTCGGGGTTGAGCATGCGGCTGCGCATCATGAAGCTGACCGCGCGGCGCGTGTCCATGGCGTTGCGGCGGATGCGGCCGTTCAGGTCTTCCTGGCGCGCGATGGCGCCCAGCACCAGGCCGGCCAGCTCGTCCGTCACGTCGCCCGAAAGCACCTGCTTGCCGGCCTTTTCCAGCTCGTCATAGACGCCCTCGAGCGTGTCGGCGCAGTACTCGGCATCGGCGTCGAAGAGCTTGAGCAGCACCTCCTTGGCGTCCGAGATCAGGCCGGGCGCGCGGCGCGCGCGCATGCGCAGCAGGCGGAACACGGGCACGTCCTCGTCGTGGATCGAGAACAGCACGCCCTTGCTCTTGAGCTGCTCGTTCATCTGGTTGAGGATGAAGGCCACGCGCACGGTGCGCGGCGCGGCCTCGTCGGCGATCAGGAAGTCGCTGCGGATGTGCAGCTCGCCGTTGTCCTCTTCGTAGAAGCGTGCCGATTCCTCGATGTCCTCGTCCATCGCGTCCTCGGGGATGGACAGGCCATAGTACTGCTTGACCCAGCGCTTCTCCTCCAGCGTGGGCGACTCGAGGTCGACCCAGATGGGCTGGAACCTGGAGAGTTCCTCCAGCGATTCGATTTCTTCCTGGAACAGGCGGCCGTTGGCGAGCGTGAAGATGTTGAGCATGGCTCACTCCCTGGGACATGGGCATCGGGGCGGGGTGGTGGTTTTCGCTTCCAACCCCCGATGCGCAGGCGACCCGGTGTGGGCCGCGCGCAGGGAGTCGAAAGCTACCGACTGGGGCAGGTTTCCAATTGGTGCTCTCCGGCGTGGATCAACAGGCGCAATTATGGCACTGCAGCAGAAGCAGCAGCGGCAGTGCGCAGGAGGTGCGGAGTACGCGAAGGCCGGCCGTCTGGGGCGGTGCGCCACTCTGCAATCCAGCCATTCTGCCCTGCCCGTCCCGGGGCTGGCAAGTCCCCGCGCGACAGGTGGATTCCGGGCGGAATTTGGAGCACAAATCTTGCGTTAGCTCAGGGAAAAGGCATTGCATTTCAGACAGTGCGGGCGCATCATGAAACCGTCCGCAGCAACGCAGTCCGTCGGCCTTGACGGGCTGGCTGGTGCGGCACCTGTGTCCACCCGAGAGCAACTGGAGGCTACTCATGAACCTGACGATCAGCGGTCATCACCTCGAAGTCACCCCTGCCCTGCGCAGCTATGTCACGACCAAGCTTGATCGGATCACGCGGCACTTTGACCAGGTTGTCGATGTCAAGGTGCTGCTCACAGTTGAAAAGCAGAAGGAAAAGGAACGACGGCAACGCGCCGAATGCAATATCCATGTCAAGGGCAACGACCTGTTCGCGGAAAGCTCCCACGAGGACCTCTACGCGGCCGTCGACGAGCTGGTGGACAAGCTGGATCGCCAGGTGGTGCGCCACAAGGACCGGCTGCAGGATCATCACCACGATGCAGTCAAGCGCCTGGTGCAGTGAGGCGCAGGCCGCCGGGCCCGCCAGGGCCCGTGTCGGCAAGGAAGCCGCGGTCGTGTCCGCGGCTTTTTTGTGCCTGGGCCGGCTTCGGGGTGGCCCGGGCATTTGTGTGCATAATCGGCCCTCTCGTACATCATGAATCGTCTTGCGTCCATCCTGCCGGCGGCACAGGTGCTTGTGCATGTCGATGCCACGAGCAAAAAAAGGGCCTTCGAGGAAGTGGGCCTGCTGTTCGAGAACCTGCACGGCCTCAACCGTGCGCTGGTGACCGACAGCCTGTTCGCGCGTGAGCGCCTGGGCTCCACGGGCCTGGGCCATGGGGTGGCGATTCCCCACGGACGCATCAAGGGCCTGAAGGCGCCCATGGCGGCCGTGCTGCAGCTGGCCCAGCCCATCGGCTTCGACGCGCCTGACGAGCAGCCCGTGAGCTTGCTGATCTTCCTGCTCGTACCCGAGGCCGCGACTCAGAAGCACCTCGAGATCCTGTCCGAGATCGCCGAGCTGGCGGCCGAGGCCGGTGTCGGGGAAGACGGTGGTCACCGTGCTGCT
>JAYNNS010000210.1:0-3703 GCA_038112835.1 Curvibacter sp.
CAGGAGCGCATCATCGACGCCGGTGCCGTGGCAGTGATCACGGCCAACTACCAGATGCGCGGCGGCAAGGAGCTGCCCCTCAAGGCCATCGTCGACGAGGCCCTGGCCATGGGCGGCTGCGAGTCCATCAAGTCCGTGCTGGTCTACCAGCGCACGGCCACGGCCTGCAACATGGTCGCCGGGCGTGACAAGACCTTTGCCGAGGCCCTGGCCGGCCAGAGTACCGAGTGCAAGCCCGAAGTCGTGGGCGCCGAGCACCCGCTCTTCATCCTCTACACCTCGGGTTCCACCGGCAAGCCCAAGGGGGTGCAGCATTCCACCGGCGGTTACCTGCTCTGGGCCCGTCTGACCATGGACTGGACCTTCGACATCCAGCCCGAGGACATCTTCTGGTGCACGGCCGACATCGGCTGGATCACCGGCCACACCTATGTCGCCTACGGCCCGCTGGCCGCGGGCGCCACCCAGATCGTCTTCGAGGGCGTGCCGACCTACCCGAGCGCCGGCCGCTTCTGGCAGATGATCGAGAAGCACAAGTGCACGATCTTCTACACGGCCCCCACGGCCATCCGCTCGCTGATCAAGGCCGCCGAGGGCGACGAGAAGGTGCATCCGGCCCGCTCCGACCTCAGCAGCCTGCGCCTCCTGGGTTCGGTGGGTGAGCCCATCAACCCCGAAGCCTGGATGTGGTACCACAAGCACGTGGGTGGCGAGCGTTGCCCCATCGTGGACACCTTCTGGCAGACCGAGACGGGCGGCCACATGATCACCCCGTTGCCGGGCGCCACGCCGCTGGTGCCGGGCTCGTGCACGCTGCCGCTGCCGGGCATCATGGCGGCCATCGTGGACGAGGCCGGGCATGACATGCCCAACGGCTCGGGCGG
Source organism: Curvibacter sp. (assembly GCA_038112835.1). Classification (GTDB taxonomy): domain Bacteria; phylum Pseudomonadota; class Gammaproteobacteria; order Burkholderiales; family Burkholderiaceae_C; genus Hylemonella. The sequence goes on from JAYNNS010000210.1 coordinate 885, forward strand.
CATCCTGGTGGTGAAGAAGCCCTGGCCCTCGATGATCCGCACCATCTGGGGTGATCCCGAGCGCTTCAAGAAGAGCTACTTCCCCGAGGAGCTCAAGGGCTACTACCTGGCCGGCGACGGCGCGGTGCGCAGCGCCGACCGCGGCTACTTCCGCATCACGGGCCGCATCGACGACGTGCTCAACGTCAGCGGCCACCGCATGGGCACGATGGAGATCGAGTCGGCCCTGGTGTCCAAGACCGACCTCGTGGCCGAGGCCGCCGTGGTGGGGCGCCCGGACGATCTGACGGGGGAGGCGATCTGCGCCTTCGTGGTGCTCAAGCGCCCGCGCCCCACGGGCGACGAAGCCAAGGCTATCGCCAAGGAACTGCGTGACTGGGTGGCCAAGGAGATCGGACCCATCGCCAAGCCCAAGGACATCCGCTTCGGTGACAACCTGCCCAAGACCCGCTCGGGCAAGATCATGCGCCGCCTGCTGCGCTCCATCGCCAAGGGCGAGGCCATCACCCAGGACACGACGACGCTGGAGAATCCAGCCATCTTGGATCAGTTGTCGCAGAACAACTGATCCGGGCTGCGCGTGAGCGCGGGAGGCGCCCGCTGGGCGCCACGGCTGGATTCGACGGCACTCATATCGGCGTAGCCGATGTGATGTGCCGGCAGAATCCGGTATCCATTTGCTGCGGCAGAGCAGCTGTTCCAGAAAATAAAAAGCCCGCTGATGCGGGCTTTTTTAGAAGCGAGAAGCAGATTACTTCTGCGCCATGATCCAGGCCACGAGCTTCTTGGACTCGTCGGCGCTGACCTGCGGGTTGGCCGGCATGGGCACGGGACCCCAGGCGCCGGAACCGCCCTTGATGATCTTCTCGGCCAGCTTGTCGGCGGCGGACTTGTCATACTTCTTGGCGATGTCCTTGAAGGACGGACCGACCAGCTTCTTGTCGACGGCGTGGCAGGCCATGCAGTTCTTGGACGTGGCCAGGGCCTGATCGGCCAAGGCAGGGGTGCTCACGGCAGCGGCGGCAAACAGAGCAAACAGAGCAAACAGGACGCGCTTCATTGATTTCCTCGAGGCTAGGGTTAAGTACATAATCAAGCAACGTAATTGTAAGGGTTGCGGTTGACCCCCGGGGGTACCTGCAGCGCAAAGACCAAGGACACTGCATGTATTTTCTGGGACTGGGCATCCTTCTGCTGCTGATGAAATATCTGGAGGTGGATCCGGTGGCGACCTGGAGCTGGTGGGTGGTGCTGGCGCCCTTCGGCCTGGCGGCCGCCTGGTGGGCCTGGGCCGATGCCTCGGGCTACACCCGGCGCAAGGCCATGGAGCGCGAGGACCAGCGCCGGCTGGACCGCATCAACAAGCAGCGCGACGCCCTGGGCCTCAAGAAGAAAAGACGCTGATCACACGCGGCCCCATGAAAAACGCCCCGGCTTGCCGGGGCGTTTTGTTGTCGGGAGCCTGGGTGCTTGCTCAGTAGTTGTCGAGCACGGCGCCCTTGCTGGCCGAGCAGGCGTTGAAGGCGAACTTGGCCTGCACGCCACGCGTGTAGCGCGGCTTGGGCGGCGTCCAGCCCTGCTGGCGCCGGGCCAGTTCAGCTTCGGACACGTTCAGTTCCAGCTTGAGCTGGTGCGCATCGATGGTGATGGAGTCACCCTCGTGGACGAAGGCGATGGTGCCGCCGGCGGCGGCTTCGGGCGCCACGTGGCCCACCACCATGCCCCAGGTGCCGCCGGAGAAGCGGCCGTCGGTGATCAGGCCCACGCTCTCGCCCAGGCCGGCGCCGATGAGCGCGCCCGTGGGCGCCAGCATCTCCGGCATGCCCGGCCCGCCCTTGGGGCCCAGGTAGCGCAGCACCATCACGTCGCCGGCCTTGATCTTGCCGTCCAGAATGGCCTGCAGGGCCGACTGCTCGTCGTCGAAGACGCGGGCCGGGCCCGTGATGACCGGGTTCTTCAGGCCGGTGATCTTGGCCACGGCGCCTTCGGGCGAGAGGTTGCCCTTGAGGATGGCCAGGTGGCCCTGCTCGTACATGGGCTTGTTGATGGGGCGGATCACGTCCTGGTCGGCGCGGGGCTCGTCCGGCACGTCCTTGAGGACCTCGGCCACGGTCTTGCCCGTGATGGTGATGCAGTCACCGTGCAGCAGGCCGGCGTTCAGCAGGATCTTCATGACCTGCGGGATGCCGCCGGCGCGGTGCAGGTCCACGGCCAGGTACTTGCCGCTGGGCTTGAGGTCGCAGATCACAGGCGTCTTCTTGCGCACGCGCTCGAAGTCGTCGATGGACCACTCCACGCCGGCGGCGTGCGCGATGGCCAGGAAGTGCAGCACGGCGTTGGTCGACCCGCCCGTGGCCATGATCACGGCGACGGCGTTCTCGATGCTCTTGCGCGTGACGATGTCGCGCGGCTTGAGGTCCCTCTTGATGGCTTCCAGCAGCACCTTGGCCGATTCCTTGGCCGAGTTCATCTTCTCGTCGTGCGGGTTGGCCATGGTGGAGGAGTAGGGCAGCGAGATGCCCAGGGCCTCGAAGGCGCTCGACATGGTGTTGGCCGTGTACATGCCGCCGCAGGAGCCGGTGCCGGGGATGGCGCGCTGCTCGATCTGCTTGAGATCCTCGTCGCTGAGCTTGCCGGCCGCATTCTGGCCTACGGCCTCGAAGACGCTCACGATGTTCAGGTCCTGGCCCTTGTAGTGGCCGGGCAGGATGGTGCCGCCGTAGACGTAGATGGCAGGCACGTTGGCGCGCAGCATGCCCATCAGGCCGCCGGGCATGTTCTTGTCGCAGCCGCCCACAACCAGCACGCCGTCCATCCAC
>JAYNNS010000210.1:3713-5286 GCA_038112835.1 Curvibacter sp.
CGCTGATGGTGGGGGTGCCGAAGATCTGGGCGTTGCCACCGGCTTCCTCGATGCCGGCCACGGCGGCATCGGCCAGCTTCTGCAGGCCCGAGTTGCAGGGGGTGATGGTGCTGTGGCCGTTGGCCACGCCCACCATGGGCTTGCCGAAATCGCCTTCCTGGTAGCCCATGCCGTAGTACATGGAGCGGTTGGGCGCGCGCGACTTGCCTTCGGTGATGTTGGCACTGCGCAGCTTGATGACTTTCTGGTTCATGGGGTGCGTCCGTTGATAACGACAAAGCCGGGAGTATGCGCGTTGTCGCTGATCTGCTCCAATCCATTTTTTAGCCACTATTGATATGCTCGGCATATGAATCAACCGCTGATCGACCTGCGCGTCTGGCGCCAGTTCCTGACCCTGGCCGAAGAGTTGCATTTCGGACGCGCCGCGGCGCGCCTGCACATGACCCAGCCGCCGCTGACCCAGGCCATTGCCCAGCTGGAGGTCCAGCTGGGCCTGCGTCTGTTCGAGCGCAGCCGCCGCCATGTGGCCCTGACGCCCGCGGCCCAGGCCTTGCTGCCCGAGGTGCGCGAGCTGCTGGCGCGCGCACGCCGCCTGCCCGAGCTCGCCCGCTCGGCGGCTTGCGGCGAGGTCGGACGGCTGCGCCTGGCTTTTGTCTCGACGGCCGGCTTCGAGCAGCTGCCGGCCTGGGTGCGCGGTTTTCGCCTGCATTCGCCGCAGGTGGCGCTGGACCTGATCGAGGCCACGGGCGATGTGCAGCAGGAGGCGCTGGCGCGCGGCGAGCTCGATGCCGGGGTGCTGCTGCATTCGCCGGGCTTCGTGCCGGCGGCCTTCGAGTCCTTGTGTGTGGCCGAGGAGCCGCTGGTGCTGGCCCTGCCGGCCAGCCACGCGCTGGCCACCGCTGCCCGGCTCAGCCTGGCCCGCGTGCTCGAACAGCCCTTGGTGCACTTCCCGCGCCGCATTCTGCCTTCCATCCACGATGCGCTGTTCGCGCTCTACCACGCCCAGGGCCGCTCGCCGCTGGTGGTGCAGGAGGCGATCCAGATGCAGACCATCGTCAACCTCGTGGCCGCCGGCCTGGGCCTGGCCTGGGTGCCGCGCAGCGTGACGCGCTTCGAGCGCCAGGGCGTGGTCTACCGCGAGCTGTCGCGGGCCGATGTTCCTCGCTGCGAGACCCGCCTGGTCTGGCGTCGCGGGGACGAGAACCCGGTGCTCGCACGCTTCGTGGCCTTTGTGCGTGCGCTGGCACAATCGCGCCCATGCTGATCCACCCCGTCATCGATCCGGTCGCCTTGCGCCTGGGGCCGCTCGCCATCCACTGGTACGGCATCACCTATCTGGTCGCTTTCGGCCTGTTCTACTGGCTGGCCCTGCAGCGCCTGCGCCACGAGCCCTATGCCTCCGCCCAGGGTGACGCAGCCTGGCGGCGGGGCGTAGCGGCGGATGCGGAGTTGTCGGGCGGGGGGGGCGGGCGGCGGTGGGGGCGCCTCCGGGAGGCATGGTAGTCCGGGCAGGCGATGATACACATCAGACGCGGCCGGCGACCCAGGCAGGGTGTGGATCTCGGTGGGC
>JAYNNS010000211.1:0-5240 GCA_038112835.1 Curvibacter sp.
GGAGGATTGACGTTTACGTAAACGTCAAGTGTGGCAGATTCGCGCCCGCTTTCACGGACCGGGTCCGCAGGATGCACCACGGAGGTGCGACAGGCCGGCACGGGCTTTGCTACCCCAGAGGGTGTCCGACAACTGCGCCCTCATGTCCGCCCCGCCCGTCCGCTCCCGCCGCCTCAGCCTGCTCAGCACCGGCGAGCTGGACCGCTCGCGCGTGCTCGACACCCTGGTCAACAACCTGGACGGCATGGCCTACCGCTGCCTGCTGGACGCCAACTGGCGCATGATCTTCGTGAGCCAGGGCTGCCTGGCCCTGACGGGCTACAGCGCCGACGAACTGGTGCATGGCGAGACCCTGGGCTGGGAGGACATCACCTATCCGCTGGACCGCGCCCGGGTGCGCGCCCAGATCGAGCATGCCGTGGCCCAGGGCCAGCGCTTTGCCACCGAATACCGCATCCGCACCCAATCGGGGCAGACCAAGTGGGTGCTGGAACGCGGCATCGGCGTGCTCGACGAGCAGGGCGAGTTGGTGCTCGAGGGCTTCATCGAGGACGTGAGCGCCCAGCACGAGCTGCTGCTGGCCCAGCGGCAGGCCGAGCAGCGCTACCGCAGCATCTTCGAGCACGCATCCGAAGGCATCTTCCAGACCACGGCCGAAGGCCGCTACCTGGCCGCCAACCCGGCGCTGGCGCGCCTCTACGGCTACCCCGACCCGGAAGCGCTGATGTGCAGCCTGGACGACATCGGGCGCCAGCTCTACGTCAAGAGCGGCCAGCGCGAGCGCTTCCGCCAGCTCATGGCGCAGAACGGCGAGGTGCTGAACTTCGAATCCGAGGTCTACCGCGCCGACGGCACGCGCATCTGGATCTCGGAGAATGCGCACGTGGTGCGCGACGCCGACGGCCGCATCCTCTACTACGAAGGCACGGTGCAGGACATCTCGGAGCGCCGCCGCCACCAGGAGGAGCTGGAGCGCCAGGCCAACCACGACATGCTGACCGGCCTGCCCAACCGCATCCTGCTGGCCGACCGGGTGGAGCAGGCCATCGCGCGCGCGGACCGCCTGGGCTACTACCTGGCCGTGGTCTTCATCGACCTGGACAACTTCAAGTTCATCAACGACAGCCTGGGCCACGGCGCGGGCGACGAGCTGCTCAAGGAGATCGCCGCACGCCTGCAGCACTGCGTGCGCGGCACGGACACCGTGGCCCGCCTGGGCGGCGACGAATTCGTGCTGCTGCTGGGTGACCACTTCCGCACCAGCACCGTGATCTCGCAGCTGCGGCGCGTGCTGGCCGAGATCGGGCAGCCCGTCATGCTTTCGGGCCGCGAGTTCCACGTCGGCGCCAGCCTGGGCGTGGCCATGTACCCCGGTGACGGACTGGACAGCGACACCCTGCTCAAGCATGCCGACACGGCCATGTACGCGGCCAAGAACAACGGCCGCAACACCTTCCAGTTCTTCACGCGCGAACTCAACCGCGTGGCCGACGAGCGCCTCAACATCGAGGCCGCCCTGCGCCATGCCATCGAGCACGAGGAGCTGGAGGTGCACTACCAGCCCAAGGTCGATCACCGCCGCCGCATCGTGGGCGTGGAGGCGCTGGCGCGCTGGTTCCACCCGGAGTACGGCCCCATCAGCCCGGGCCGCTTCATCCCCATCGCCGAGGAATCCGGCCTCATCATGCCGCTGACCACGGTCGTGCTGCGCCGCGCCTTCGCCGCGGCGCGCGCCTGGAACCAGCAGTCCCCCACACCGCTGCGGGTGGCGGTCAACCTCTCGGCAAGGCTCTTCCTCGGCGGCGACATCGTCGCCCATGTGGCCGGGCTGCTGCAGGAGGCCCAGCTCGCGCCGGGCCTGGTGGAGCTGGAGATCACCGAGACAGTGTTCATGGGTGACAGCGAGCACGTGGTCAGCACCCTGCGCCACTTCAAGGCACTGGGCGTGCAGCTGGCCATGGACGATTTCGGCACCGGCTACTCCTCCCTGAGCTATCTGCGCCGCTTCCCGCTGGACATCATCAAGATCGACCGCTCGCTGGTCACCGGCATCGAGCACGAGGAGGAGGTGGCCATGATCGCGCGCGCCGTGATCTCGCTGGGCCAGAGCCTGCGCAAGACCGTGGTGGCCGAGGGCGTGGAAAACCCCGCGCAGTTCGACTTCCTGCGCTTCCAGGGTTGCCACGAATTCCAGGGCTATCTGCTCTCGCGTCCCGTGCGAGCGCACGAGATCACCGAGCTGCTGCAGGCCGGTGGCCTGCTGACGGCACCGGCCGCCCGGTCCGGCTCGGGCTTTGCGCCCCTGGCTTGAAGCTCAGGCCAGCAAACCCGGCAGCTGGGCCATGTCGCTGAACACCGCGGCCACGCCGGCGCGCTCGAAAGGCGCGGGGTCGCCTTGCGGCACATAGGCCAGCACCGTGGCACCGGCAGCCAGGCCGGCCGTGGCCCCGACCAGCGAGTCTTCCACCACGGCGCAGCGCCGCGGCGCCGCATTCAGGGCCGCGGCGGCGGCCAGGTAGACATCGGGATAAGGCTTGGAGCGCGGCATCTCGTGGCCGCTGAAGATGCGGCCCGTGAAATAGTCGTGCAGCCCCACCTTGCGCAGCTGCAGCTCGATCTTGTGGCGATCGGCCCCCGACGCGCAGGCGATGCGCGCGTCCAGGCGCTCGTGCACGGCATGCACCGCCTCACGCGCGCGAGGCACCGCCTGCAGCCCTTCTTCCAGCGCGGCGTTGCGGCGTGCGCGAAAGGTCGCCAGCCATTCCTCCGTCAGCGGCTGGCCGGTCTCGCGCTCGATGCGCGCGCGCTCGTCACGCACCATCCGGCCGAGGAAGATGCGCAGGCACTCGGCCTCGCTCAGCGCCCAGCCGCGCTCGGCCAGCATGTCGCGCAGCACGCGGTTGACGATGGGCTCGGAATCGACCAGCACGCCGTCGCAATCGAAGAGCACGGCCTCGAACCTCACAGCCAGTCTCCATCGACGTAATACCAGCGCCCGTCCTCGCGCACGAAACGGCTGCGCTCGTGCAGGCGCACGGCGCGGCCGGATGTGTCACGCTGGCGTGCGACGAACTCCACTTCGGCGTGGTCGGCATCGACCTCCCGGAAGTCGCGCACCTCCAGCCCCAGCCATTTCACGCCGGGATCGAAGCCGATCTTCGACGGACGCCTGCTCGCATGCCAGGTCGCGCGCAGGTAGTCGCCCCGCTCCAGCACGAAGGCACTGTAGCGCGAGCGCATCAGGGCTTCGGCGCTGGGCGCGGGGCGGCGCTCGAAGTCTTCCACATACGGGCCGCAGCATGCGGTGTACGGCAGGCCACGGCCGCAGGGACAGTCGCTCACCCTTCAGCCACCCTTCTTCGCCTTGCGCTCTTCCAGCGTCTCGGTCGGGCCGCCGTGCCTGACCCACTCGGCGTAGCCACCCTCGAGGTGGGAGACATTGGTCATGCCCATGTCCTGCAGGGTCTTGGCCGCCAGCGCGCTGCGCCAGCCCGCGCCACAGAACAGGATGAAATGCTTGCTCTCGTCGGCCCACATGGGCTTGTGATAGGGCGACTCGGGATCGACCCAGAACTCCAGCATGCAGCGCGGCGCATGGGTACTGCCGGTGACGGTGCCCTCCTTGAGCTCGCGCACGTCGCGGATATCGACGATCTGGACCTGGGGGTCGTCCAGCAGGGCCAGCACTTCGGGCACGCTGCGCGTGTGCACCTGGGCCATGGCTTCTTCGACAAGGGCTCGGTAACCTTTGGTGATGGGCATGTCGGTCTCCTGGGAAATGGGATTCAGAGGGCGCGCTGGATCAGGATCTTCTGCACATCGCTCGTGCCCTCGTAGATCTGGCACACGCGCACGTCGCGGTAGATGCGCTCGACCGGGAAGTCCGCCACATAGCCGTAGCCTCCCAGGGTCTGGATCGCCGCGCTGCAGACCTGCTCGGCCATCTCGCTGGCAAAAAGCTTGGCCATGGCCGCTTCCTTGAGGCAGGGTCGGCCGGCGTCACGCAGGGCGGCGGCGTGCCAGGTCAGCTGGCGCGCGGCCTCGAGTTTCGTCGCACACTCGGCCAGGCGGAAACCCACGGCCTGGTGGTTGAAGATGGGCTGGCCGAAGCTCTCGCGCTCCCTGGCGTACTGAAGGGCGACCTCCAGCGCGCTGCGCGCCATGCCGATGCTCTGCGCCGCGATGCCGATGCGCCCGCCCTCCAGGCCCCCGAGCGCGATCCGGTAGCCTTCGCCCTCGGCGCCGATCAGGTTTTCCGCCGGCACGCGGCAGTTCTCGAAACGGATCTGCGCCGTGTCGCTGCTGTGCTGGCCCAGCTTGTCCTCCAGGCGCTCGACGACATAGCCGGGCGTGTCCGTGGGCACGAGAAAAGCGCTCATGCCCTTCTTGCCCGCACCCTTGTCGGTCACCGCGATCACGATGGCGAGGTGCCCGTGCTGGCCGCTGGTGATGAACTGCTTGACGCCGTTGAGCACGTACTGATCGCCCTGCTTCACGGCCGTCGTGCGCAGGCCGGAGGCGTCCGAACCCACGTGCGGCTCGGTCAGGCAGAAAGCGCCGAGCAGCTCGCCGCGCGCCAGCCGCGTCAGCCACTGCTGTTGCTGCGGCGCATTGCCGTGCTTCAGCAGGATGGCGTTGACCGGGCAGTTGGTGACCGAAATCGCGGTGCTGGTGCCACCGTCGCCGGCGGCGATCTCCTCCAGCACCAGGGCCAGGCTCAGGTAGTCCAGGCCCGCCCCCCCCAGGGCCTCGGGCACGCAGATGCCATAGGCGCCCAGCGCCGCCAGGCCGCGGTGCGCCTCGCGCGGGAAGTGGCGTTCGCGGTCCCACTGCGCCGCGTTCGGCCAGAGCTCGGCACGCGCGAAGTCGCGCACCGCCTCACGGATCATTTCCTGGTCAGGGGTCAGCAGCATGGGCCGGCTTTCGATTGACGTTGACGTAAACGTCAATTATGCGCGCCTGTTCGCCTGGCGGGCCCGCCCCGAAGCGGCGCCCCCCGGATCAGAGCCGGAAGGTGCCGACGAGCTGGTTCAGGTGCTGCGCCTGCTCGCGCAGGCTCATGGCCGCGGCGGTGGATTCCTCCACCAGCGCCGCGTTCTGCTGCGTGGCCTGGTCCATCTGTGTCACCGCCTCGCCGATCTGCGCCACCCCCGCGCTCTGCTCGGCGCTGGCCGCGCTGATCTCCCCCATGATGTCGGTCACGCGCCGGATGCTGGCCACCACCTCGTTCATGGTCTGGC
>JAYNNS010000212.1:0-5236 GCA_038112835.1 Curvibacter sp.
TGCACATTGCCGCGGGGGTCGACCTGAACTTCGAGTACGCCGATGGCGTAGAGGAAGTGCGGCATCACGCCGCGGTAGATGCGGGTGTTGTTCTTGCCGTAGAGGTGGTAGGCCGCATCGAGCCGGTAGTCCAGGGTGCTGAGGGCGGCCGAGGGCGGGCCCATGGGGGGCTCGGGTTGCGGCGGCAGCGGGGTGGCCGCCACCGGGGCGGGTGCGGGCAGGCCGGCGGCCGGCGGGGGAGGCGGGCTGGCGCAACCGGCCAGCAAGCCGATCAGCAGCAGGGCCAGGCAGAGGGGCAGCAGGGGGCGCGAGAGCGGATGCGAGGTCATGAGCGGCACAGAGTCAGGGGGGCGCCGGCGGCGGCCCGATACATCTGCTTACTGTGCCACAACTGGCCCTGCCGGTGCCCTGTTTTCGGGCGCCGGCCGCCGGATTTCACGGGCAGGGGGCGGCCCCTGTGCCCATGGCGCAACAAGGCCGGTTCCGGCGGACGGGGGCGCCCCATCGGGTTACCGCCGGGTTACGGCGTCACAATCCGGTTCGGAGACGACCCGAAGGACCGACAGAACAATGAGCACCCCCAACCCCCGTACCGAACCGCGCGCCTTCCTCATGCACCTGTACGAGGCCGCCGTGCGCCGGGCCCTGCCGCTGCACAACACCGCGGACCACCTGCCCCCGCCGCCCAAGGGGCGCACCCTCGTCATCGGCGCCGGCAAGGCCGGCGGCGCCATGGCCCAGGCCGTGGAGGCTTGGTGGCCGGCGGATGCGCCGTTGTCGGGCCTGGTGGTCACGCGCTACCACCACACACCGCCGCGTCCGCCGGGCCTGGCGCAGCGTATCGAGGTCGTAGAGGCCTCCCATCCGGTGCCGGACGCGGCCGGTCTGCGCGCCTCCGAGCGCATCCTGGAGCGGGTGCAGGGACTGACCCAGGACGACCTCGTGCTCTGCCTGATCTCGGGCGGCGGCTCGGCCCTGCTCACCCTGCCCGCCGAGGGCCTGACACTGGCCGACAAGCAGCGCATCAACAAGGAGCTGCTCAACAGCGGCGCCAACATCGGCGAGATGAACTGCGTGCGCAAGCACCTCTCGCGCATCAAGGGCGGGCGCCTGGCCGCAGCCTGCGCGCCGGCCCGGGTGGTGACGCTGACCATCAGCGACGTGCCGGGCGACGACCCTTCGGTCATCGCCAGCGGCCCGACCGTGCCCGACGCCACGACCTGCGCCGACGCGCTGGCCATCCTGCGGCGTTATCGCATCGAAGTGCCGGCCCCCGTGCTCGCGGCCCTGGAGCGCGGCGAGCTGGAAACGCCCAAGCCCGGCAGTCCGGTGTTCGCGGGCCACTCCGTGCACATGATGGCCACGCCGCAGCAGTCGCTGGAGGCCGCGGCCCAGGCGGCGCGTGCCGCGGGCCTGAACGCCTACATCCTGAGTGACGAGATGGAAGGCGAATCGCGCGAGGTCGGCAAGGTCCATGCGGCGCTGGCGCGTGCCGTGGCCCGGCACGGCCAGCCCTTTGCCAAGCCCTGCGTCATCCTCAGCGGCGGCGAGACCACCGTCACCGTGCGCCCGCACCCGGCCGATGCCCCGCGCGGCAAGGGCGGGCGCGCCGGCGAGTTCTGCCTGGGCCTGGCCCTGGGCCTGCAGGGCCAGCCCGGGGTCTGGGGCCTGGCGGCCGACACCGACGGCATCGACGGCATGGAGGACAACGCCGGGGCCTGGGTCGAGCCCGGCACCCTGGCGCGCGCCCAGGCCCTGGGCCTCAAGGTCGAGCGCAACCTGGACCACAACGACGCCTACGGCTATTTCCAGCCCCTGGGCGACCTGGTGGTGACCGGGCCGACCCACACCAATGTCAACGATTTCCGCGCCCTGCTGATCCTTTGAGCCCCGACCTGCGCGGTCTTTGATGTGGCTCAAGGCCGCGGGCGCCTGCTGGCGGCACAGTGGCGGCCATGTTGCCTCCGGAATTCATGGACATCCAGGCCGAATGCCGCCGTGCCGCGGCGGGCGCCGTGCTGCTCAAGCGCGGCAGCACGCCCGCGGCCGTGCTCCATGTGGCGTCGGGCCGGGTGGCTCTGGGGCTGCTCGAGGGCGAGGTGCTCGCGCACCAGCTGGGCGAGATCGAGGGGCCGTTCTGGTTGGAGGCCACCTCGGCCGTGCTGGGCCTGCCCGGCGTGGTCGATGCCGTGGCCGAGACCGAGGTGGTGCTGCGCCGCATCCCGCTGGCGCGCTTCCGCCAGTCGCTCGCGGCCCTGCCGCCGGCGGTGCGCACCGTGCTGCACGATGTGGCCCTGGCGCACCGGCGCCAGACCGAGCTGGCCGTGAGCCGCCTGGCCAAGGATGCCGAGGCGCGTTGCGCCGAATGGCTGCTGCGCCATGCCCAGCCGGGCGAGAAGGGCGCGCTGGCCGTGCCGCTGGAGCAGCGCAAGCGGCTCATCGCGGCCCAGCTGGGCATCGCGCCTGAGACCCTGTCGCGCGTGCTGCGCCAGCTGCGCGAGCGCAGCCTGATCAGCGGCACGGGACGCCTGCTGCAGGTGACGGACCCGGGCGGCCTGCGCGCGCTGGCCGGGGTCTGAGCGCTGCACGCCCTGTGGCGTGCGTACCACCCAGAAGGGGCGGGGAGACTGACGAGCTGCCCTGTCACCTTGGCGCCGGCGACCTACACTGGCGTCGGCCTTTGGCTTCAAATTTCAGAGGCCCGCCGCAGGGACGACCCTGCCGGTGATCCAATCTTTCCAGGACGGCCTGGACCCGTGGGGAGACATGTCATGGCCTGGATGATCCTGGGGGTGGCGGGTCTGTTCGAGATCGGCTGGGCGATCGGTCTGAAATACACCGAAGGCTTCACGCGTTTGTGGCCGAGTGTGGGCACGGTGACGGCGATGGTGCTCAGTGTCGGCCTGCTGGGGCTGGCCATGCGGACTTTGCCCGTGGGTACGGCCTACGCCGTCTGGACCGGCATCGGCGCGCTGGGCACCGTGATCCTGGGCATCGTGCTTTTCGGCGAGCCCGCGACGGTCGCGCGCCTGGTCTGTGTCGGTCTGATTCTTGCGGGCATCGTGGGCCTGAAGCTCACGGCCTGAGATGCGCCGCCCCCCGAAAAAACCGCCCCTCGGGGCGGTTTTTTTCAGGCGCACAAGGCCTTGATCTCGGTCGGGATCGGGATGGCGCGGATGCCCTTGCCGTCCTCGCGGTGGGCCGCAAAGATGCGCACCTCGTCGCACTCCATGATGAGGTCCACGGTGCCGTCCTTGTTTTCACGCTTGATCTGGTAGCGCTGCACGAAGCTCTTGTCGCGCCACTCGGCCACGTGCACGTGGATCTGCAGCCTATCGCCGTAGCTCGCGGTCTTGACGAAGCGCGCGTGCGTGTCCACCAGCGGGGTCCCGATCAGGCCCGTGGCCTTCTCGGTCTCGTTCCAGGGGGGAACGCCGCACTGGATGAAGAAGTGGCGCGAGGCCGCGTCGATCCAGCGGAAGAAGTTGGGAAACCAGACGATGCGCGCGGGATCGCAGTCGCCGAACTCGACGCGCTGGGTGTAGACCACGGTACGCGGCTGGGGGCTGGAGGTGTCGGTCATGGTGTGCAACAAAAAAGCCCCTGCGCTGCACGCAGGGGCCGGTCGGGTGGAGGGGATCAGTCGCCCGTGATCTTGCGCTCGCGGATCAGGGTGCCGAAGCGCTTGGAGTCTTCGGCGGCGCGGGCTGCGAAGCCCTGCGGGCTCATGGGCACGGCTTCGCCACCCAGGGCGGCAATGCGCTCCTTCGTGGCCGGCGTGTTGAGGATCTTGTTGATCTCGGTGTTCAGGCGCGTGATCACCGCTGCCGGCGTGCCGGCCGGGGCGTAGAAGCCGAAGTAGGAGTCGGCATCGAAGCCCTTGAGGCCGGCTTCCTCGACCGTGGGCACGTCCGGGAACTGGGCCGAGCGCTTGGGGCTGCCCACGGCCAGCAGCTTCAGGCGGCCGGCACGCACGTGGGTCAGGCCGATGCCCGGATCGAAGGCGAAGTCGATCTGGCCGGCCAGCAGGTCGTTGAGCGCGGGCGCCGCGCCGCGGTAGGGCACGTGCACGGCAAAGGTGTTGCTCATGCTCTTGAACATCTCGCCCGCCAGGTGCGGCGAGCTGCCGTTGCCCGGTGAGCCGTAGGACAGCTTGCCCGGGTTGGCCTTGAGGTGGGCAATGAACTCCTGGGCGTTGTTCACCGGCAGGTTGTTGCGGGCCACCAGGAAGACCGCCACGCGCGCCACCGAGGCCACAGGCACGATGTCCTTGGTCGGATCGAAGGGCATGCGGGCGTAGATGTGCGGGTTGACCGAGACCGTGCCGCCCGAGCTCATCAGCAGGGTGTAACCGTCGGCCGGAGACTTGGCCACCGCGTCGGCGCCGATGTTGCCGCCCGAGCCGGCGCGGTTCTCGACCACCACGGGCTGGCCCAGCGCGTCCTGCAGCGGAGCGGCCACCATGCGGGCCAGCACATCGGCCACGCCGCCGGGCGGGAAGCTCACGATGACCTTGACCGGCTTGGTCGGGTAGGCCGGGGTCTGCGCCTGGGCCAGGGGCAGCAGGCCGGCCGCGGCCACCAGGGTGGCCACGAAGCCGCGGCGCAGCAGGCGGGTAGAGCGCTTGGTTTGCATGGGGGTCTCCTTCTTTCTCTAGGGGTCAGGGGGTTTTCTGCAGGCGCGGCTTGCGCACCCAGCGGATGGGCTGCGGCTTGACCGGACGGGCCGGCACGCCGTGTTGTACCAAAGTCTTGTCGAGGGTTTTCCCGGCGTCGTCCGCCAGCGCCGCCTGGCGCGCGGCCGCGATGGCGGCGGCGCGCGCCGCCTCATCGCTGAAGTGCGGTGCCGTGGCCAGGTGCTGCACCACGTGCAGCAGGTTGTCCTTGCCGCGCTCGTTGGTGCTGCCGTAGCCCTTGATCAGGCGGCCGCAGAGCGCGATCTCGTGGCCCGTGGCCCAGTGGCGTGCGGTGCCGCTGGCCACGGCATCGAGCCACTGCGTCATCAGCTGCTGCTCGGTCGCGTACCGGCTGCCGTGCGGGCGCAGCCAGCGCAACGAGGCCAGGGTGCGCAGCGCGATCATGCCGAACACCGAGTGCGTCCCGATCCTGAGCGGCAGGGCCCAGGGCGTCTTGCCGGCCAGCACGCGCCGGCGGTCCCAGGCCAGCAGGCGGGCGGCCAGGCCCTGCGGCAGCAGGGCCGCGAACTCGGGCACGCCGGGCTTGAAGTGGTCGTAGAG
>JAYNNS010000213.1:0-5154 GCA_038112835.1 Curvibacter sp.
CCTCATGCGCATTTTTCTGCTCGTCCTCATCATGACCCTGCTGCCACTGCGCGCCGGTCTGGGGGACGTCATGGCCGTGGAGCGCACCCGGCCCGCCGTGCCGGCAGACATGGGCCCGGCCGCCGCGCACGACTGCCATGCGGCGCACGGCCACGCCAGTGCAGGCCACCCGGATGCCCACGCGACCCTGTCATCCTGCGCCGACGGGGCGCAGACCGGGCATGACTGCGGCGACTGCACGGTCTGCCACGTCGCCGCACTGGCCGGCACGCCGCTGCTGCAGCTGCCTTTCCCGGCGGGCGGCACGCCACCACGGGCCCCGGTGCTCGCGCACCTCAGCGCTGATCCTGCCCCGGGTCTCAAGCCCCCCATCGTCTGATCCCCGCGCCCGAGCTGCGTCCGCAAGGCACCCGGGCGGCCCCCATCAGCGGCTGCCGACGCGCAGCCATCCTCTCGTCGTGCCCTCGGCACGACCTTCCAGACACGACATCGGAACATCGCTCATGAAACTATTTCTCTCTCTCCTGTGCGCAGCCCTGCTGACGGCCGGACCGGCCTGGGGCCACGGCAACACCTCGCATGGCCCGCACGCAGCGCCCCGGGAACAGCAGGCCTGGGGCATCGCCGGCGAAGCGCGCGGGGTGCGGCGCACCATCACGCTGACCATGACGGACGACATGCGCTTCAGCCCCGACCGCATCGAGGTCAGGCAGGGCGAGACCGTGCGCCTGCGCGTGCGCAACGCCGGCAAGCTGATGCACGAGCTGGTCATCGGCACCCGCGAGACGCTGTCGGCACATGCCCAGGCCATGCTCAAGCACCCGAACATGGAGCATGACGAAGCCCACATGGTCCATGTCGAGCCCGGCAAGACCGGCGAAATCATCTGGACTTTCAACCGTGCCGGAGAATTCGAGTTCGCCTGCCTGATCGCGGGCCATTTCCAGGCCGGCATGAAGGGCACGATTGCCGTGCAGGCCCGCTGAGGATTGGAGGAACACATCATGCAACGACGTACCCTGCTGGCCGGCGCCACCGCGCTGGCACTGCTGCCGCTGGCCTCGACGGCCAGCGCCCGACCCATGATCGAGGTCTGGAAGACACCGACCTGCGGCTGCTGCAAGGACTGGATCCGCCACCTCGAAAGCCAGGGCTTCGAGGTGAAGTTCCACGACCTCAGCAATGCGCAGAAGAACGACCTGCGCCGTCGCCTGGGGCTGGCTGATCGCCATGGCTCCTGCCACACCGGCCTGGTGGGCGGCTATGTGATCGAGGGGCATGTGCCCGCACGCGAGATCCACCGCCTGCTGCGGGAGAAGCCCGCGGCGCTGGGCCTGGCCGTGCCGGGCATGCCCGTGGGCTCGCCCGGCATGGACGGCCCCGAGTACGGCGGCGACAAGGACCCCTACGAGGTGCTGCTGGTGCAGCGCGACGGCTCCTCGCGGGTCTACCAGGCCTACCGCTGAGGCCCGGCATGAGACCGCAACTCCCCGCCGCACTGCAGGCCGCCGGCCTGTGCCTGCTGTTGCTCGGCGCCGTGCCCGCCACGGCCCAGGTCAATGACCACGCCAGCCACCATGGCGCGGGCGCCACCGCGGCGCCCGTGCCGACGCGCGCCGAAGTGCGCCGCGTCGACAAGGCCGCCGGCAGGATCACCCTGCGCCACGAGCGCATCGAACACCTGGACATGGACCCCATGACCATGGTGTTCCAGGTGCGCGACCCGGCCTTGCTCGAAGGGCTGCAGGTCGGCGACCGGGTGCAGTTCACGGCCGAGGAGGACCGGGGCGCCTACGTGGTACGCAGCATCGAGCGGCAGCCCCGCTGAACACGCCGGGCCCGGGCAGGGTCTGGCGGTGCTCAGAACAGGCTGCCCTGGCCCGCGGCCAGGCCGGGGCGGAACTGCGTGAGGTCGAGCGCGATGCGCTCGCGGTTCAGGCCCAGGCGCGCGCAGGCCTTGTGGAAGCGCTGCGCGATCAGCTCGGCCCACAGGCCGCTGCCACGCATGCGCGTGGCCCAGTCGCTGTCGTAGTCCTGGCCGCCGCGCATCTCGCGGATGCGGGCCATCACGCGCGCGGCGCGCTGCGGGTAGTGCAGCTGCAGCCACTGCTGGAAGACCTCGTTGAGCTCCCAGGGCAGGCGCAGCACGGTGTAGAAGGCGCTCCGTGCCCCGGCCTCGGCCGCGGCGGCCAGCACCTGCTCCATGTCCTCGTTGATGAAGGGGATCTGCGGCGCCACGCTCACGCCCACCGGCACGCCGGCCTGGGCCAGGGTACGGATCGTGCGCAGGCGCCGCTGCGGCGAGGCCGCGCGCGGCTCGAGCCGGCGCGCCAGCTCGCCGTCCAGGGTGGTGATCGTGACGTAGACCGCGGCCAGCCGGTCGGCGGCCATGGGCGCGATCAGGTCCAGGTCGCGCTCGACACCGCTGGACTTGGTGACCAGGGCCAGGGGATGGCGCGCCGCGTGCAGCACCTCGATCAGCGCGCGCGTGAGCCTGAGCTCGCGCTCGAGCGGCTGGTAGCAGTCGGTCACGGTGCCGATGGCCAGGTGCGCAGGCCGGTAGCCGGGCGCGGCCAGCTCCTCGCGCAGGCGCTGCGCCAGCCCGCGCTTGGCGATGATCACGCGCTCGAAGTCCAGCCCGGGCGACAGGCCCAGGTAGCTGTGCGAGGGCCGGGCATAGCAGTAGCTGCAGCCATGCTCGCAGCCGCGGTAGGGATTGAGCGAGAGGTCGAAGGCGATGTCGGGCGAATCGTTGCGCACCAGGGCGCTGCGCGCGTCCTCCCAGCGCACTTCGGTCGGCTGCGGCGCCGGCCCGGCGGCCAGGGCCTCGTCCCAGGTGCCCCAGCCGTCGTCGTACGCCGCGCGCTGGTCGCGCGCGTAGCGGTGCGCGTTGCGCGTGGCCGCGCCCCGGCCCTTGAGGGCCTGCAGGGGTAACTTGAATTCACTCATGCCGGCATTTTTAAACTGTTCATTTATACAGTATTCGGGGTTGGCCGGCATTCCCCCCGAAGCCGGCCTCCTTTAGAGTTCAGCCATGACAGCCTCCCACAGCGTCGATTTCTTCGAGCGGCAGTTCCAGCGCCAGCTGCAGGCGCAGGACCTGGTACTCAACCCCTTCGAGCAGGCCGCCCTGCCCTGGCTGCACGGCCGCGTGCTGGACTACGGCTGCGGGCTGGGCCAGCTGAGCCGCGCCGCGGCGCGCCAGGCCTGCGAGGTGCTGGCGCTCGATGCGAGCGCCACCGCCATCGCCCACCTGCGCCAGTGCGCGCAGGACGAGGGCCTGGCCATCGAGGCGCACGAGGCCGACCTGGCCGACTACCGTCTGCAGGGCACGTTCGACAGCGTGGTCTGCATCGGCCTGCTGATGTTCCTCGACTGCGACCACGCCCTGCTGCAGCTCACCCAGCTGCAGCAGCAGCTGCGCCCGGGCGGCGTGCTGGTGCTCAATGTGCTGGTGCAGGGCACCACCTACCTGGACATGTTCGATCCGCAACGCCACTGCCTGCTCACGGAGCAGCAGCTCCGTGAGCGCTTTGCCGGCTGGACGCTGGAAGCCTTCGATCCCCAGGATTTCCCCGCGCCCGCGGGCACGGTCAAGTCCTTCATCACCCTGATCGCGCGCAAGCCCGTGACCACGACCACCGGCCATGCCCCGCAGCCCGGACACGGACCGCGTTTATAGTGGGCCGCATGCACCCGGCCCTGTCCCTGCCCCCGAGCCCTGCGCGCCTGGCCTGGCTGGGCGTGGCCGGCGCCCTGCTGCTGGCGCTGCTGGCCGGCTGCAGCAGCACCCCGTCTTCCAGCGCCGCGGGTCGCAGCGAGGCCGGCCAGGCTTCCTATTACGGCAACGAATTCCAGGGCCGTCCGACGGCCAGCGGTGAACGCTTCGACCAGGGCAAGCTCACGGCCGCGCACCGCAGCCTGCCCTTCGGCACGCGCGTGCAGGTGACCAATCCCCAGAACGGCAAGAGCGTGGTCGTGCGCGTGAACGACCGCGGCCCCTTCGTCAAGGGCCGCATCATCGATCTCTCCAGCGCGGCCTTCCGGTCCATCGCCAGCCTCAACGCGGGCGTGGTGGCGGTCCGCATCCAGGTCATCGACTGAGGGCTTCTGAATCAATCCACTGCGCCACCCGATCACGGCGTTGGGCGGTGTTGGCTACGGCCGCTACGCTTGACTTTCGCTGCACGGAAGTCAGCCTCCACCGCGACTTCGTTGTCGCCCTCCTCACGTACCTCAAGTACGTTCCGGTGACTGCGCTCCGTCCGCCTGGCGCTCGGGCTGCTCGCCACGATTTCTTCACAAGTCCGGCGTTCTCTTGCCAGCGCTGCGTATCATCGGCGCATGCATGCTTCCCCCCTGCCCTATCCCGGCGCCATCACCGATGTGGCCGGCATCGACGTCGGCCATGACAGCGACCCCCGGCGACCCACGGGTTGCACGGTGGTGCTCGCGCGCGCGGGGGCCGTCGGGGGGGTTGACGTGCGCGGCGCCGCGCCGGGCACGCGCGAGACCGATCTGCTCGCCCCGGGCAACCTCGTGCAGCAGGTGCACGCCGTGCTGCTGGCCGGTGGCAGCGCCTGGGGCCTGGATGCGGCCGGCGGCGTGATGCGCTGGCTGGAGGAACAGGACATCGGCCTGGACACGGGCCATGGCCGGGTGCCCATCGTGCCGGCAGCGGTGATCTTCGACCTGGGCGTGGGCGATGGCCGCATCCGACCCGACGCCGAGGCCGGCTACCGCGCCTGTGCGGTGGCCCGCCACGAACCGCCCGCGCAGGGCAATGTGGGCGCCGGCAGCGGCGCACTGGTGGGCAAGCTGCTGGGCCAGGCCCGCGCCATGAAGGGCGGCGTGGGCACGGCCAGCGTGACGGCCGCGGGGTGCACCGTGGGCGCGCTCATCGTCTGCAATGCCGTGGGCGATGTGCTGGACCCGGCCACGGGCCGCGTGCTGGCCGGTGCGCGCAGCGCCGATGGCCGCGCGCTGCAGAACACACGCGAGGCCCTGCTGCAGGGCCTGCAGGCACGGCACGCACTGGCCGGGCGCAACACGACCATCGGCGTGATCGCCACCGACGCGCCGCTCGACAAGGCGCAGGCCCAGCGCCTGGCCCAGGTGGCGCATGACGGGCTGGCACGCAGCATCAACCCCGTG
>JAYNNS010000214.1:0-219 GCA_038112835.1 Curvibacter sp.
CGTCTACCCCGAGCCGATGTCGCCCTCGGCTTCCATCCCTGCGCTTCCTCCCACCCCCGGCCTCTGGCGCCGCATGGCCTGCTGGCTGTACGAAGGCATGCTGCTCTTCGGCGTCGTCTTCATCGCCGGCTACCTCTTCAGCGCCATGTCGCAGACACGGCATGCGCTGGACAACCGCTTCCTGCAGCAGGCCTTCCTGTTTGTGGTGCTGGGCATCTA
>JAYNNS010000214.1:232-5095 GCA_038112835.1 Curvibacter sp.
GTTCTGGGCCAAGGGTCAGACCCTGGCCATGAAGACCTGGCACATCCGCGTGGTCGACCGCCAGGGCCGCCCGCTGAGCCAGCCGCGCGCGCTGCTGCGCTATGTGCTGAGCTGGCTCTGGTTCCTGCCACCGCTGGCTGCCTATGCCTTCGGCGTGCCGGCACTGGAAGTGCTGGTCCTGCTCGGTGGCTGGATCGCCGTCTGGGCACTGCTGAGCCGCTTTCATCCGCAAGGACAGTTCTGGCACGATGCGCTGTCGGGCACGCGCCTGGTGGATGCCCGCCCGCGCTGACCCCGCCTGCGGCTGGGGGACAATCAAGCCATGTCAGACCTACCACCGACCCACCCCGTCAATCCCCAGAAAAGCCGCATCGGCCTGAACCGCATCCAGCATGCGTTCGGCTACTCGATGGAAGGCTTGCGCGCCGGCTGGCACGAGACGGCCTTTCGCCAGGAGGTGATCGCCGCCTGCGTGCTGCTGCCCCTGTCCCTCTGGATCGGTCGCAGCTGGGTGGAGACCGCCCTGCTGGCGGGCTCGGTGCTGCTGGTCATGATCGTCGAGCTGCTCAACACGGGCATCGAGACGGCCATCGACCGCATCGGCCCCGAATGGCACGACCTCTCCAAGCGCGCCAAGGACATGGGCAGCGCGGCCGTGCTGCTCAGCCTGCTGCTGTGCGGCGGCATCTGGATGGCCGCGCTCTACCACCGCTTCCTCGCATGACCCCGAATTTCTCTCTTTGCGTCTACTGCGGCTCCCGCCCTGGCTTGGATCCGCAGCACATGGCCCTGGCCCGCACGGTAGGCCACTGGATCGGCCACCATGGCGGCCAGCTGGTCTATGGCGGCGGCCGGGCCGGCCTGATGGGCACAGTGGCCCAGGCCACGCTGCAGGCCGGTGGCCGGGTCGTCGGCATCATTCCCAAGGCCCTGGTCGAGAAGGAATGGGCCATGCATGACTGCACGGAACTGCACATCGTGGACACCATGCACGACCGCAAGCGCATGATGGCCGAGCGCGCCGACGCCTTCCTGGCCCTGCCCGGCGGCATCGGCACCTTCGAGGAGCTGTTCGAGGTCTGGACCTGGCGCCAGCTGGGCTACCACGGCAAGCCGGTGGGCATTCTCAACGCCGGCGGCTATTACGATGGCCTGCTGGCCTTTCTCGCGCACACGGTCGAGCAGCAGTTTCTCAGTGACTGGCAGATGGATCTGATCCGCACCGGTACTGAAGCGCAAGCCCTGCTGCGCGAACTCGTGCAGGCGGCCGGCCTGGCGCCGGCACCTCGTCTGGACGGGATTTAGATCGCCGACTCGTCCTGCTCGCCGGTGCGGATGCGCACCACGCGCTCGACGGCCGTGATGAAGATCTTGCCGTCGCCGATCTTGCCCGTGCGGGCCGCCTTGACGATGGCATCGACACAGCGGTCCACATCCGCCGTCTTGACCGTCACCTCGACCTTCACCTTGGGCAGGAAGTCCACCACGTACTCGGCCCCGCGGTAGAGCTCGGTATGCCCCTTCTGGCGGCCGAAGCCCTTGACCTCGGTCACAGTCAGGCCGGTCACGCCGCACTCGGCCAGGGCTTCGCGCACCTCCTCCAGCTTGAAGGGCTTGATGATGGCGGTGATCTGCTTCATGGATATTCTTCCTGTCGTCGATGAAAAAAGACCGGCCCCTCAGGCCCGGAACTTGTTGGTAATAGGATAACGCCAATCCTTGCCGAAGCTGCGGTGGGTCACGCGGATGCCCACCGGGGCCTGGCGGCGCTTGTACTCGTTGAGCTTGATCAGGCGGGTGACCTTCTCCACATCGGCTCGCGGATAACCCTGAGCCACGATCTCCTCGATGCCCTGGTCGTTCTCCATGTAGCGCTCGATGATGGCGTCCAGCACCTCGTACTCGGGCAGGCTGTCCTGGTCCTTCTGGTCGGGTCGCAATTCGGCGCTGGGCGGGCGGGTGATGATGCGCTCGGGGATGGGGTTGGCGCCGCTGCCGTGCGGATCGTGCGCATTGCGCCAGCGCGCCAGCCGGAACACCGTGGTCTTGGCCAGGTCCTTGATGACGGCGAAGCCGCCGGCCATGTCGCCGTAGAGCGTGCAGTAGCCCGTGGCCATCTCGGACTTGTTGCCCGTGGTCAGCACGATGCGCCCGCTCTTGTTGGACAGGGCCATGAGCAGGGTGCCGCGAATGCGGGCCTGGATGTTCTCCTCGGTCGTGTCCTCGGGCAGGCCCTGGAAGTCGCGCGCCAGCGAGGCCTTGAAGGCCTCGAACTCCGGCACGATGGAAATCTCGTCGTACTGCACGCCCAGACGCGCCGTCATGTCGCGGGCGTCGATCCAGCTGATGTCGGCCGTGTAGGGCGAAGGCATCATGACCGTGCGCACCTTGTCCGCACCCAGCGCATCCACCGCGATGGCCAGCACCAGCGCCGAGTCGATGCCGCCCGACAGGCCGAGGATGGCGCCCGGGAAACCGTTCTTGCCCACGTAGTCGCGCACGCCCAGCACCAGCGCATCCCAGAGGTCCGCGTCCGCGCTGCGCTCGGGTTCGATGCCGCCCTGCAAGTACAGCCCGGATTCCATGCACTCGACCTGCACCTCGAACAGGTCCTCGGCAAAGCTGGGCGCACGGGCCGCCAGGCCGCCATCGGCCTGCAGGGCGAAGGAATGCCCCTCGAACACCACCTCGTCCTGGCCGCCCACCAGATGGGCATAGACCAGGGGCAGACCGCAATCCTGCGCGCGCAGGCGCATCATGGCCTCGCGTTCGCCACCCTTGCCCACGTGGAAGGGCGAAGCGTTGATGACGGCCAGCAACTCGGCCCCCACAGCCCGGGCCTCGCGCGCCGGCGCCTCGTACCAGGCGTCCTCGCAGATCAGCAGGCCGACCTTGACACCGCCCGCCTCGAAAACACAGGGCGCATGGCCCGGCACGAAATAGCGGCGCTCGTCGAACACCTGGTAGTTGGGCAACTCACGCTTGGCGTAGGTGGCGACCACCCGGCCTTCGCTGAGCACGCTGGCCGCATTGACCCGGTTCGGTACCGCGACCGAGCGGCTGCGCGGGCCGTCGGCTGCAACGGCGGCCGGATGGCCGATCACCACCGTCATATCCTTTAACCCGGCCAGTTCGCGGGCCACTGTTTTCACGGCATCATCACAGGCGGCGATGAAGGAAGGACGGAAGAACAGATCCTCGGCGGCGTAGCCGCAGATCGACAGCTCGGGCGTGAGCAGCAGCCGAGCCCCTGCTGCATGCGCGCGACGGGCAGCGACAATGATCTTCTGGGCATTACCTGCCAGGTCGCCGACAACAAAATTGGACTGGGCAACACAAATACGCAGGGTCATGGACGGCAAGGAAAGTCGGGAAGCAGGCGCGGGATCAGGCCATTATGTCATCCAGGTGCATGACACCATCCGGTCCATCGACGCGGCGGTCTGGAACGCGCTGCTGGCTCAGCAGACCCACCCCACCCCCTTCATGCGGCACGAGTATCTGGCCGCGCTGGAACACAGCGGCAGTGCCGATGCGACCACCGGCTGGGCGCCGCGGCATCTGACACTCAGCGATGCGGCGGGCCGACTCCTCGCGGCCTGCCCCTTCTACCTCAAGAGCCACTCGCGTGGCGAGTACGTGTTTGATTGGTCCTGGGCCGACGCGCACCACCGACACGGCCACGCCTACTATCCCAAGGGCGTGGTCGCCGTGCCCTTCACGCCGGCCCCCGGCAGCCGGCTGCTGGCCCGTGACCCGCAGACGCGGCAGGCCCTGATCGCTGCCCTGCTCGCGCAGTGCCGCACGCTGGGCCTCTCGTCCTTGCACCTGCTGTTCGGCAGTGATACCGACCTGGTGAGCTGCCAGCAGGCCGGACTGATGCAGCGACACACGGTGCAGTTCCACTGGAACAACCGCCCGGGCCGACCCTATGTCGACTTCGACGACTTCCTGTCGGCGCTGAGCCAGGACAAGCGCAAGAAGATCCGCCAGGAGCGGCGCAAGGTCCGCGAGGCCGGCGTGAGGCTGCGCCCCCTGCACGGCCGGGAGATCCGGGAAGCGGATTGGGATTTCTTCTACCGCTGCTACGAACGCACCTACCTCGAACACGGCAACCCGCCCTATCTGAGCCGCAGCTTCTTCAGCGAAATCGCCCGCGTGCAGCCAGGGCACTGGCTGCTCTTCCTGGCGGAACGGGAAGGCCGGCCACTCGCCAGCAGCCTGATCGCGCTGGGCCCGGAGCCCCAACCTTCGATTGCCTGGGGCCGTTACTGGGGCGCGCTCGAACGCATCGACTGCCTGCACTTCGAAGCCTGCTACTACGCGCCGCTGCAATGGTGCATCGAGCACGGCGTCCAGCGTTTCGAAGGCGGCGCCCAGGGCGAGCACAAGCTGGCCCGCGCCCTGCTGCCGGTGCGCACCACCAGCGCCCACTGGCTGGCCCAGCCGGATTTCGCCCAGGCCGTGCAGCGCTTCCTCG
The DNA here is from genome assembly GCA_038112835.1 of Curvibacter sp. Lineage (GTDB taxonomy): Bacteria > Pseudomonadota > Gammaproteobacteria > Burkholderiales > Burkholderiaceae_C > Hylemonella. The sequence continues at coordinate 4,713 of JAYNNS010000214.1, forward strand.
ACCGCGAGAGCGAAGGCATCGCCGGCTATGTGGAGGAACTGGACCGCCACTCGCCCCTGCGCCAGCCCGGCTGAGTTCTTAGAAGCTCTTCCAATCGCCGTCGTCGGCCTTGCCTGCGCTGAGCTTGGGCAGAGCCGGGCGGGAGGGCGCTACGGCCGCAGGCGCCGCTGCGCGCGCAGCAGATCGGGGCGGCGGCCCAGGCGACACGGCCGCCCGCGCAAGGACCGGCGTCGCGGCACCGCTGCCATGGTGGTCCACCTTGAAGACAGCCACGGTATTGACGAGCTCCTGCGCCTGCCCCTTGAGGCTGTTGGCCGCCGCCGCCATCTCCTCCACCAGCGCCGCGTTCTGCTGCGTGGCCTGGTCCATCTGTGTCACCGCCT
>JAYNNS010000215.1:0-5085 GCA_038112835.1 Curvibacter sp.
GGTGTACACGGGCAAGGTGCCCAGCACCTGCACGTAATCGCGCGCCAGGCCCACTTCCTCCTCGGCCTCGCGCAGGGCAGCCTCCACCACACCGGCGTCGGTCTCGTCGACCTTGCCGCCCGGGAAGGCGATCTGGCCCGAGTGGTTGCTCAGATGGCTGGTGCGCTGGGTCAGCAGCAGCGTGGGCTCGGGCCGGGCCACCAGGGGCACCAGCACCGCAGCCTGGGCCGGCTGGCGCAGGGTGAAGCGCGGCTCGGCCCGTACCTCGGGCTGCCAGTCCGGCGGCGCGGCAAAACGCCCGCGCAGGAAGTCCGCCTGCAGGCGCTCGGGCGGCACGGCCGGCAGATGGGCGTCGACCCCGAGCACGGGCACGGCGCGCGGGTCGAAATTGGGCAGCTTGGACAGGGGCGTGATATGGTCAGCGGAAGACATGGCTCAGAAAGCAGAAAGCCGCCCGGGCGTACACGCGAGGGCGGCTTGTCGGACGGTGGACCGGCGATTTACTCGGCGGCCACGGCCTTGCTGACCAGCTTTTCCTTGATGCGGGCCGACTTGCCGCTGCGGTCGCGCAGGTAGTACAGCTTGGCGCGGCGCACGTCACCGCGGCGCTTGACCTCGATGCTGGCGATCAGGGGGCTATAGGTCTGGAAGGTGCGCTCCACGCCTTCGCCGCTGGAGATCTTGCGCACGGTGAAGCCGCTGTTGAGGCCACGGTTGCGCTTGGCGATGACCACGCCTTCGTAGGCCTGCACACGCTTGCGGTTGCCTTCCACCACGTTCACGTTCACGATGACGGTGTCACCGGGGGCGAATTCGGGAATGTTCTTGCCCAGGCGGGCGATTTCCTCTTGCTCGAGGGTCTGGATCAGGTTCATGCTTGCCTTTCAGGATCTTGTCCGCGCGCAGGGGTTCCGGGGAACCCGGGTCCAACCACCATGGTGGGACAGCCGGCCAGAGGATCGGGAGCCCGTCATTATAGCAGGACGCCCTGCTTCAGGCGGCTGGACGGGACAGACCGGCCAGGTAAGCCTCGTCCTGGCGGCTCAGGCGGCCGGCGGCGCGGGCCCGGGCGATCAGCTCCGGGCGCAGGCGGGCGGTCAGGGCCAGGCGCTGCTCGCGGCGCCAGCGTTCGATCTGGCCGTGGTGGCCGGACAGCAGCACCTCGGGCACGCCCTGCCCCTCCCAGGCCTCGGGCCGGGTGTAGTGCGGGCAGTCCAGCAGGCCGTCCAGGGCCGGGTTGAAGCTGTCCAGCGCATGGCTGTCGGCGTCGCCCAGCACGCCCGGCTGCAGGCGCGCCACGGCGTCGAGCAGGGCCATGGCCGCGATCTCGCCGCCCGAGAGCACGAAGTCGCCCAGGCTGATCTGCTCGTCCACATGGGTGTCGATGAAACGCTGGTCCAGCCCCTCGTAGCGGCCACAGACCAGCACGGCGCCCTCGCTGGCGGCCCAGCGCTCGACCTGGGCATGGTCCAGCGCACGGCCCAGCGGGGAGAAGAGAATCACGGGCGCACGGCTTGCACGCTGCGCCTGCGCGGCCTGCAGGCAGCGGCTCAGCGGCTCGGCCATCATGACCATGCCCGGGCCGCCGCCGAAAGGCCGGTCGTCGACGCGGCGGTAGTTGCCCTCGGCGTGGTCGCGCGGGTTGTGCAACTGCACCTGGACCTGGCCGGCCTCGTAGGCGCGGCGCGTGATGCCGCTCGTGAGCAGCGGCGCGAACAGTTCGGGAAAGAGCGTGAGGACGTCGAAACGCATGGACGGCCTGCGGCTCAGTAATCGGGCTGCCAGTCCACCGTGATCCGCCGCGCCGGCAGATCCACGGCATCCACATAGGCCGAGACGAAGGGGATCATGCGCTCGGCCGGCTGGCCTTCCTGCTCGTAGGCCAGGACCAGCACCGTCTGCGGGCCAGTGGAGAGCAACTCACGCACCGTCCCCAGGACCACGCCCTCGCGGTTGACGACGGCCAGGCCGATCAGGTCGACCCAGTAGTACTCGTCGGGGTCGGGCGTGGGAAAGCTGGAACGGGCGATGAAGATGCGGGCACCGCGCAGGGCCTCGGCGGCATCGCGGTCGGGCACGTCGTGGGCGCTGGCGACGACGGCGTCGGAATGCTCCCTGGCCTCCGTGATGGCCAGCTTCACCGTGCCGGTGAAGGTCTTGGCGCCCTTCTCGGAGGGCTGCAAAAACCAGTGCTTGGAAGAAAACAGCGCCTCCGGGGAGGCGCTGTAGGGCAGGACCTTGAACCAGCCCTTGATGCCCCAGGCATCCAGGATGCGCCCGACTTCGACGGCGTCCGCCGGCAATTCGGCGGCTTCGAGTTCGGGCGTCATGCCGCGGGGATCAGGCGGCCTTCTTGCCAGCCTGCTTGATCAGGCGCTCCACGGTGGGAGAAGCCTGGGCGCCCACGCCCAGCCAGTAGGTCAGGCGATCCTGGGCGATGCGGATGCTTTCTTCCTTCTCGGTCGCGATCGGGTTGTAGAAACCGATGCGCTCGATGAAGCGGCCGTCGCGACGGTTGCGCTTGTCGGCCACGACGATGTTGAAGAACGGACGGGCCTTGGCGCCGCCGCGGGAGAGTCGAATCACGACCATGATTTGTCCTTTGGGTGGATCAGTGCACGCGGCCCGTATAAATTAGATACGAACAGGCCGCAGCCGCCTGAAATTTCTTCCGGTGTTTGAGACACGCGACTGGCCACCCGGCCAGCGACACACCGAAAAGCCTGCGATTATAGCGTTTTCAGCCCAGCCGCCCCATGCCCACCATCCGCCCCAGCCGCGAGGACGATGTCCCGGCCCTCGCCGCCATCTACGCACACTACGTGCTGCACAGCACGGCCACCTTCGAGCTCGATCCCCCCTCGCCCGCCGACATGGCGGGCCGCCGCGCCGAGGTGCTGGGCCGCGGCCTGCCCTGGCTGGTGCTGGAGGAGGACGGGCAAGTGCTGGGCTATGCCTACTGCAACTGGTTCAAGCCGCGCCCGGCCTACCGCTACTCGGCCGAAAACTCCATCTACCTGGCCGCGGACCAGCACGGCCGCGGCCTGGGCCGACTGCTGCTGGCCGAGCTTGCCGCGCAGGCCGAGGCGGCAGGTGTGCGCAAGCTGATCGCCGTGATCGGCGATTCGGGCGACGCCGGCTCCATCGGCCTGCACCGCAGCCTGGGCTTCGAGCCCGTGGGCACCATCCGCGCCTGCGGCTGGAAATTCGGGCGCTGGCTGGACATCGTGCTCATGGAAAAGACCCTGGGCGAGGGGGACGGGAGCCCGCCACAGGCACAATGAGCGGCATGCGCAAGAACAAGACCCTCGCGGCCTGGCTGGCCTTCCTGGGCGGCCCGCTGGGCCTGCACCGCTTCTACCTGCATGGCCTGGGTGACATGCTCGGCTGGCTGCTGCCCATCCCCACGGCCCTGGGCCTGTACGGCATCGAACGGGTGCTGCAGTACGGCCAGGACGATGGCTGGAGCTGGGTGCTGATTCCCCTGCTGGGCTTCAACATCGCCGCGGCGGCGCTCACGGCCATCGTCTACGGCCTGAGCAGCCCCGAGAAATGGAACGCGCGCCACAACCCGCAGGGCGCTGCCGATGCCCCGGCCGGCCGCACGGGCTGGCTCACCATCGGCGCCGTCGTGTGCGCCCTGCTGGTGGGCACGACCGCGCTGATGTCCAGCATCGCCTTCAGCTTCCAGCGCTACTTCGAACACCAGATCGAGGAAGCACGCAAGATCAGCCAATAAGAAAAGGGCCCGCGGGCCCTTTTCTCCGGGTCCGGCCGGACGGAGGCTCAGAAGATGCCCAGGCTGAGCCAGTAGGCGACGATGGCCACGAAGGCACTGGCCGGGATGGTGAAGACCCAGGCCCAGACGATGTTGCCGGCCACGCCCCAGCGCACGGCGCTGGGGCGCTGTGAGGAGCCCACGCCGGCGTTGGCGCCGGTGTTGGTGTGGGTGGTGGAGACCGGAATGCCCAGGCCAGTGGCCAGGAACAGCGTCAGCGCCCCACCGGTCTCGGCGCAGAAGCCCCCCACGGGCTTGAGCTTGGTGATCTTCTGGCCCATGGTCTTGACGATGCGCCAGCCACCGAACATGGTCCCCAGGCCGATGGCCAGGTAGCAGCTCAGGACCACCCAGTACGGCGGGGCCTGGTCGGTGGATGCCACGTAGCCGGTGGCGATGAGCAGCATCCAGATGATGCCGATGGTCTTCTGCGCGTCGTTGCCACCGTGACCCAGGCTGTAGGCGCCGGCCGACACGAGCTGCAGGCGACGGAACCAGCCGTCCACGCGCGAGGGCGCCGTGCGGCGGAACAGCCAGGCCACGATCAGCATCATCAGCGAGCCGAGCACGAACCCCAGCGTCGGGGAGACGAAGATGAACACCACGGTCTTCAGGATGCCGGGGAGCAGCAGCGCGTCGGTCCCGGCCTTGCCGATCACGGCACCCACGATGCCGCCGATCAGCGCATGCGAGGAGCTGCTGGGAATGCCGTAGTACCAGGTGATCAGGTTCCAGGTGATGGCGCCCACCAGCGCGCCGAAGACCACATGGGTGTCGACCACGCCGGACTGCACGATGCCCTTGCCCACCATGGCGGCCACGCTGAGATGGAAGACGAAGATGGCGATGAAGTTGAAGAAGGCCGCAAAGAGCACGGCCTGCCCCGGACGCAGCACGCCGGTGGAGACGACGGTGGCAATGGAATTGGCCGCGTCATGAAAACCGTTCATGAAGTCGAAGGCCAGCGCCAGCACCACCAGCATGATGATCACCCAGAGGGCGACTTGCGGAATGTTCTCCATGCGCAGACCCGTCTCAGGCGTTCTCGAGGACGATGCCCTCGATCGAATTGGCCACGTCCTCGCACTTGTCGGTCACGGTCTCGAGCAGCTCGTAGATGGCCTTGAGCTTGATCACCTCGCGCACATCGGGCTCCTCGCGGAACAGCTTGCTCATGGCGCTGCGCATCACGCGGTCCGCGTCGGATTCGAGCTTGTCGATCTCCTCGCAGGTCTTGAGCGCAGCCTCGGCCACGGCCGGGTCGGCGATCTTCTCCAACAGCTTGACGGCATCGCGCAGGCGCTCGC
>JAYNNS010000216.1:0-5077 GCA_038112835.1 Curvibacter sp.
CGGCGGTGTCGATGGTGGCGTGACCGCTCATCATGATCACGGGCATGGTCAGCAGCCCGGCGGTGGACCATTCCTTGAGCAGGGTCACGCCGTCGGTGTCGGGCATCCAGATGTCGAGCAGCACGAGGTCGGGGCGCTCGTTCTGGCGCGCGATGCGGGCCTGGGCGGCGTTCTCGGCCACTTCGACCGAATGACCCTCGTCGTTCAGGATCTCCGACAGCAGATCGCGGATGCCGAGCTCGTCATCGACTACCAATATGTTTGCCATGGTGTGAACGCTGGGTCTCTCGTAGGGCGGGCTCAGGCCGGGGGCTGTTTCTCCACAGCGAATGATAACGATACTTGGGCCCCTATCACCCGCTCCTCGGCGAGACGGTTGGCCAGGTCGATCCGGGCCCCGTGCTCGTCGGCGATCTTCTTCACCACGGCCAGCCCCAGGCCGGTGCCCTTGGGCTTGGTCGTGACATAGGGCTCGAAGGCGCGCTTGAGGATGGCTTCGGGGAAACCCGTACCCCAGTCCAGCACGCTCAGGCGCACGCGGCCGCTGGCCTCGACCCACTGCGTGCGCACGGTGACGGGGAACTCCGGCCCGCTGCGGCCCGCGCTCTCGGTGGCGTCCTGGGCGTTCTGCACCAGGTTGTGCAGCACCTGGCGCAGCTGCTGGGCGTCGCCCCGGATGGGCGGGCAGCGCGCGTCGAGCTCCCTGGCCACGGGGATGTGGGCGCTGGAGCCGCCATAGAGCTGCAGCACCTCGCCGACCAGCTGGTTCAGGTCCAGGGCATGGAGCTCGGCGGCGGGCAGGCGCGCATAGTCGCGGAATTCGTTGACCAGGCGCTTCATGGCATCGACCTGGTCGACGATGGTCTTGACCGACTTGGTGACCACGGCCTGCTCGGCCTCGGGCACCTTGCCGGTGAGCTTGCGCTCCAGCCGCTCGGCCGAAAGCTGGATGGGCGTGAGCGGGTTCTTGATCTCGTGCGCCAGGCGACGCGCCACCTCGCCCCAGGCCTGGGAGCGCTGGGCCGAGACGATCTCGGAAATGTCGTCGAAGACCAGCAGCCAGGCCTGGCCTGGCAGCTCGGCGCCACGCGCCACCAGGGTCAGCGTCCCCTGACCTTCGGCCGTGCAGGCCGCCGGCGAGCCCGAGGGCGCGCCGAGCTCGAAGGATTGCTGCCAGTGGTCCAGGGCATGCTCGGCCCGCTCCTCGACAAAGCGGTCGAACTGCTGCTTGACGCTGCGCGCGAAGTCCTCCAGCCCTTCGATGTCGGCCAGGCGCCGCCCCTCCCAGGCTGCCAGCGGCACGCGCAGGATGCGGGTGGCGCCGGGGTTGACGGACTGGATCACGCCATTGGCGTCGAGCACCATGACGCCGGCGGTGAGGTTGTCGAGGATGGTCTGCAGGTTCTCGCGCGCGGCATTGACCTGCTCCATGCTGACCTCGACCGCGCGCCGGGCGTCGGCCAGCTGCTGGGTCATGTCGGCGAACGATCGCGTCAGGCCGCCGAGTTCGTCCCGGCCCTGCAGCGCGGCCTTGGGCGTGAGATCGCCGGCCGCCACCTGGCGCACGCCCTCGGCCAGCAGCAGCAAGGGCCGCGTGATCTGGTTGCCCAGCACCACGGCCAGCAGCACGGCGCCGAAGACGGCGAGGAAGAGGCTGAGCGTGAGCGTGCCGATGTACATGCGGCGCAGACCCTGGCGTGCCAGGGCGCGCTCCTGGTATTCGCTGTGCGCCTCGGTCACGGCCAGGGCGTTGGCCACCAGCGACTCGGGCAGCATCTGGGTGACCATGAGAAAGCGCGGCTCGTCCAGGATGTCCAGGCCGGTGCGCGGCACCAGCACCAGGGCCTTGATGCGCGCGGGGGCGGGCGCCATGGCGGAACCCTCCTCCAGGCCCTCGATCCAGGTCGCCGCGCGCTGACTGCGTGCCTTGCGCAGCTGGGCGGGCGCCGGCCGCTCGGGATTGAGCAGGAAGCGCGAATCGCCCGCGCTGGCCAGCAGCTGGCCGTTGGCGCTCCAGAGGATGACATCGCGCACCTCCAGCTGCTCGCGCAGACGCTCGAGCATGAGGCCGGCCACCACATCGGGGGCGTCCTGCAGCGACACCGAGGCCGCGCGCGTCTTGTTGGCCAGATCGTTCGAGAGGGTCTCCAGCGTGGCACGCCCCAGACCCAGGCCGGCTTCCAGCGCGCCCTCGACCTGCACATCGAACCAGCTCTCGATGGAGCGCGAGACGAACTGGTAGGACACCACGTAGATCAGCAGGCCGGGCACAAAGCCCGCCAGCGCGAAGACCATGGCCAGCTTGACCAGCAGGCGGCTGCCGAAGCGCCCCTGGCGCAGGCGACGCAGCAGCCGCCAGGCCACCCAGGCGATGACGCCCACCAGGGCCACGGCGACGACGACGTTGAGCGTGAACAGCCGCGCGTAGTTGCGCTCGTAGAGCTCGCGGTTGCCCGTGGCCTGGGTCAGCAGGAACAGCAGCACCAGGCCGATGGCCACCACGATGGCCAGCACCACCCCGAAGGTCCAGCGCAGGGCGGTGGACTGCGCAGCCTGCCGTCGCGCGCCGCCGGCTGCCGGGGGTTTCACTTCAGGCTCTCCGGCTGCAGGCGGCGGCTGGCGCTGCCGGCCAGCACCCAGTCGCTCTCGCCCAGGGTGCCGATCTGCAGCGGCCGCGGCAGCTGGGCGGTGTCCAGGCGGAAGCGGAATTCGAGCCGGTGGGTGCTGCCCGGCTCCAGCGCGCCGACCTCGGCGATGCGCCAGCCCACGAAGCGCCGGATCAGGGCCAGCGCCTCGTCCAGGCTGTCGAAGATCTGGCCCAGCGCGGCGCCGGCCTCGCCGGGGCGGCCCGGGCCGCTGCCGATGCTCAGGCGCCAGCGCCGCGTGAGCGGCTGGTAGACCAAGCGCATCTGGCGCTGGGCGCCCGCCACGCGCTTGTCCAGCCAGTACCAGCGCTCGCGGTAGATCTCGGCCTCGGCCATGAAGATCACGGGCAGGCCCTTGTGCAGGGCATCGAGGACCGGACCCGGCAGCTCGAACTGCAGGGCGGCGCTGAGCTCCACCGCCTCGCCGCTGCGCCGCAGCTCCAGCTGGCTGACCTCGACCGCGACCGGCTGGGCGTGCAGGGGCATGGCGCCCCAGAGCAGGGCACAGGCGAGAAGCGCGGACAGTTCAGCCCGCGCCTTGCTCCAGCAGCGCGTAATAGAAGCCATCGTGGTCACTGCTCTGATTGTCCGTGACCGGCTCGGCCTGCGGCGTCCCGCAGGGCCATAAATGGCCCGGCGCGGGCAGCAAACGGGCTGCTTTGTTGTGCGCAAGAAACGCCTGCACCTGATCTTCCCCCTCGGCGCGGAAGACCGAGCAGGTGCAGTACACCAATCGTCCCCCCGGCGCCAGCAGCGGCCACAGGGTCCGGAGCAACCGCGCCTGCTGGGCCGCCAGCGCGGCAATGTCCGCTTCCCGGCGCAGCCAGCGCACGTCCGGATGGCGGCGCACGATGCCCGAGGCGGTGCAGGGCGCGTCGAGCAGGATGGCGTCGAAAGGCCGACCGTCCCACCAGGCCTCGGGCGTGCCGGCATCGGCCGCCAGCACGCGGGCCTTCAGGCCCAGGCGCTGCAGCGTGTCCTCGATGCGGCGGCAGCGCGCCGGGTCGATGTCCAGCGCGGTGACCTCGGCATCGGCCAGTTCCAGCAGATGGGCCGTCTTGCCGCCGGGGGCGGCGCAGGCGTCGAGGATGCGCAGGCCGGGGCGCGCCTCCCAGCCCTGCAGCAGCAGGGGCGCCGCCAGCTGGGCTGCCGCGTCCTGCACCGACACCCGGCCCTGGGCAAAGCCGGGGATCTGGGCCACCGGCAGGGGCTGCGCCAGCGTGACGCCCCAGTCACCGTTGCGGCGTGCGGCGATGCCCGCCGCCTGCAGCGTGGCCAGGTAGTCCGCCACACCGCCCTGGCGCCGGTTGACGCGCAAGGTCATGGGCGGCGGGCGGTTGTTGGCTTCCAGTACGGCCTGCCAGCCCTCGGGCAGCTCGCGCTGCAGCCGCTCGATCCACCAGCGCGGGTGGTTCCAGCGCGCCACCGGATCCGCGTCCGTCTGCGCCACCAGGGCGGCGCGTTCCCGCAGGAAACGTCGCAGGCAGGCATTGACGAAGCCGGCCTGCGCCCGCGTGGCCGGGCTGCGCTTGGCGCATTCCACGGCCTGGTTGACCAGGGTATGGGCCTCGTAGGGCGCGCCTTCGTCGCGCCAGGCCAGGGCCAGCGCCAGGCACAGCAGGGCGTCCACGGCCGGCGGCGGCTTGCGCGGGGCCAGCAGGCGCCGCAGGGCCTCGGCCCGGCCCAGCTGGCGCAGGGCGCCATAGACCAGGGCCTGCACGCCCGGGCGCAGGCCCGCGGGCACGGCCTCCAGGGCCTCGCCACCGGAGCGGCCGGCCCGCACGGCGGCCAGCACCCCGGCGGCTGCCTGGAGCTGGCGCCAGAGCGCCGGGGCTTGAAGGTCTTCACTCATGGGGGCGGATCATGGGGCAAAAAAATGCCCCAGGCACGCGGGCACCTGGGGCGGGGGCGCAATCCAGCGCGGGCTCGCGACCGGTCTTACTCGGTGGCGGCGTCCTCGCTGTTCTGCGCGGCCAGTTCGGCGGCTTCGGCGTCGGCGATGGCGCGGCGCTCGGCCTCGTCCATGCCCTCGCGCACCTTGCGGGCATCGTGGTAAGCCATGCCGGTACCTGCGGGGATCAGGCGGCCGACGATGACGTTTTCCTTCAGGCCGCGCAGGTCGTCGCGCTTGCCCATGATGGCGGCTTCGGTCAGCACGCGCGTGGTTTCCTGGAAGGAAGCCGCGGAGATGAACGAATCCGTGGACAGCGAGGCCTTGGTGATGCCCAGCAGCAGGTTGGTATAGGTCGACGGGATCTTGCCATCCTTGCGCAGCGCGTCATTGGTGTTGAGCATCTCGGAACGCTCCACCTGTTCGCCGGCAATGTAGCCCGAATCGCCCGGGTTCTCGACCACGACACGGCGCAGCATCTGGCGCACGATCACCTCGATGTGCTTGTCGTTGATCTTCACGCCCTGCAGGCGGTAGACGT
>JAYNNS010000217.1:0-5050 GCA_038112835.1 Curvibacter sp.
CACCGTGCAGGCCGGCGTCGTCGATTCCTCCATGGTCGAGGACCTGGACGACGAGGCCATCGAGCGCTCGATCGCCGAGATCAACGAAGCCATCCGCCGCACGGCCGCGCGTCGCAACGGCTGACACCGCAGGCCGCTGCGTCCGGCCCTCACCTTCAGGAATGCCATGAGTTCATACATCCGTCAGGGCGGCCGTGCCGCCAACCAGCTGCGCCCCGTGCGCATCACCCGTCGCTATACCATGCACGCCGAAGGCTCGGTGCTGATCGAGTTCGGCCACACCAAGGTGCTGTGCACCGCCTCGGTGGAGGAACGTGTGCCACCGCACAAGAAGGGCAGCGGCGAGGGCTGGGTCACGGCCGAATACGGCATGCTGCCGCGCGCCACCCACACGCGCAGCGACCGCGAGGCCGCGCGTGGCAAGCAGAGCGGTCGCACGCAGGAAATCCAGCGCCTGATCGGCCGTTCGCTGCGCGCCGTTTTCGACCTGAAGAGGCTGGGTGAACGCACCATCACCCTGGACTGCGATGTGCTGCAGGCTGACGGCGGTACGCGCACCGCGGCCATCACCGGCGCCTTCGTCGCGGCACAGGACGCCGTCACCGCGCTGCTGGCATCCGGCAAGATCAACGCGACACCCATCACCGGCCAGGTCGCGGCGATCTCGGTGGGCATCGTCGACGGCGCGCCCCTGCTGGACCTGGAGTACACCGAAGACTCGGCCTGCGACACCGACATGAACGTGGTGATGACCGGCGCCGGCCATTTCATCGAGGTGCAGGGCACGGCAGAAGGCGCCGCCTTCAGCCGCCGGGAGATGGACACCCTGCTGGCCCTGGCCGAGCAAGGCGTGAACGAACTCGTGCGCCTGCAGACCGAGGCGCTCCGGGCATGAAGCAGATCGTCCTTGCTTCCAACAACGCCGGCAAGCTGCGCGAGCTGCAGGAGATGTTCGCGCCGCTGGGCCTGGAACTCGTGCGCCAGGGCGCGCTGAATATCCCAGAAGCCGAAGAGCCGTACCGCACCTTTCTGGAAAACGCCCTGGCCAAGGCGCGTCACGCGGCCCAGCTCAGCGGCCTGCCGGCGATTGCCGACGATGCAGGCCTGTGCGTGGAGGCCTTCGGCGGCCTGCCCGGCGTGGACACGGCTTACTACGCCACCCAGCACGGCTACCCCAAGGGCGATGACCACAACGTGACCGCCCTGCTGGCGCAGATGAAAGACATCGCCAACCGCCGTGCCGCCATGGTCAGCACCCTGGTGGCCCTGCGCTCGGCAGATGACCCGGAGCCCCTGGTGGCCGTGGGCCGTGTGCGCGGCGAGATTGCGCGTGAGCGGCGGGGCAGCAACGGCTTCGGTTTCGATCCCGTGATGTTCATCCCCGAGTTCGGCCAGACCTTTGCCGAGCTGCCGGTCGAGATCAAGAACGCCCACAGCCACCGCGGCCGCGCGGCGCGCCAGATGGTCGAGCTGATCCGTCAGAATTGGCTGGAGTGAAACACCCCTGAGCCGGCTGCCGCCGTCTTCCCCTCCTATCGACCACGCCGGTGGCCCGGCACAGCCGATGCCATGGTGTTTCCCGCCAGGCCATTGACACGGAGCGCCGCTCCACTACGCTGTTACTGATCATGCGCGACATCCAGCACTACCTGCGCCCGGGCACGCTGCAGCTCACGAGCCTGCCGCCGCTCTCGCTCTATGTGCACCTGCCCTGGTGCCTGAAGAAATGCCCGTATTGCGACTTCAACTCACACGAGATGCGCTCGGGTGAGCTGCCCGAGCAACGCTACCTCGATGCGCTGCGCGCGGATCTGGAGGCCGCGCTGCCCCTGATCTGGGGGCGCAGCGTGCACAGCATCTTCCTCGGCGGCGGCACGCCCAGCCTCTTCAGCCCCGAGTCGATCGACCGCCTGCTGGCCGACATCCGGGCCCGCCTCAAGCTGCCGGCCGACTGCGAGATCACGCTCGAGGCCAACCCCGGTACTTTCGAGCAGGAGCGCTTCCGCGCTTTCCGCGATGCGGGCGTCACACGCCTGTCGGTGGGGGTACAGAGCTTCAACGACGAGCATCTGAAACGCATCGGCCGCGTGCACGATCGCGCTCAGGCCCTGGCCGCGCTGGAAGAGGCAGCGCGCAGCTTCGACACCTGGAACCTGGACCTGATGTACGCGCTGCCCGGCCAGACCCTGGAGGGCCTGCGCGCGGAGGTGGACCAGGCCCTGGCCTTTGCCCCGCCGCACCTCTCGATCTACCACCTCACCATCGAGCCCAACACCTGGTTCGCCAAGCATCCCCCGGCCCTGCCCGAGGACGACACGGCCTATGCCATGCTGGACCTGCTCACCGAGCGCACCGCCGTTGCCGGCCTGAAGCGCTATGAGGTCTCGGCCTATGCGCGGCCCGGTCACCACTGCCGTCACAACCTCAACTACTGGCAGTTCGGCGACTATCTGGGCATCGGCGCCGGGGCGCACGGCAAACTCAGCTTCGCGCACCGCGTCGTGCGCCAGGTGCGCACACGCGAGCCGCGTCTGTACATGGAGCGCGCCCTGGCCGGCGATGCGATCGCCCAGGAACAGGAGGTGGCGCGCACCGACCTGCCCTTCGAGTTCATGCTCAACGCCCTGCGCCTGCGCCAGGGTTTTGCCCTGAGCGAATTCACCGAACGTACGGGTCTGGCCCTGACGGCCATCCGTCAGCCGCTGGAAGAGGCAGAACGTCAGGGCTGGATCACGCGCGACCTGCAACGCGTGCAGCCTACGGCGCGGGGTTTCGATTTTCTCAGCGATCTGCAGGCCCTCTTTCTCCCGGATCCGGCCTGATTGGCGCCCGCTCCCGTGCCCGCTATAGTCCGGGCACAGGAGGGGCTGCATGTTCTCGATCTACGGCGAAAGCGGGCGCATCTTCCGCGGCGCCATGGAAGACCTCTGGCGGGTCGAGGCGCTGCGTGCCGCCGTGCGCACGCGCCGGCTGCAGGCGCACGAGCAGACGATGGATGCCCGCCAGGGCCAGGCCGTCGCGCCCGTGCAGGCGCGCAACCATGCGGCCGGTGCCGCGCTGTCCGCCTATGCCCAGGCTGGCGGGCAGACGGCCGAACGCCATCCCCTGCGCCGTGTGGCCGATGTCATGAGCCGGCAGGTCCTGACCGTGGGGCCGGAGATGACCGTGCTGCAGGCCTGGCAGCTGCTGGGCGAGCAGGGCGTGGGCCAGGCTCCCGTGCTGGGGGGGCAGGGCGAGCTCGTGGGCCTGCTGACGCGGGCCGAGCTGCTCAGCCTGGAACGCCTGCCGCAACCCGACGCCCCCGCCCTGGTCTGGCGTGCCCAGCTGATGGAGCCGGTCTCCGCCGCCATGCACAGCCCGGTGCCCGCGGTCAGCGAGGACACCGACCTGCGCCGGGTGGCGCGTGTGCTGCTCGACACCCGGTTGCCCGGCCTGCCCGTGGTCAGCGAGGACGGGCGGCTCACGGGCTTCATCTCGCGCAGCGACATCCTGCAGGCCCTGGTGCACGATCCGCCGCTGGACCTCTGGAGCTGAGGCGGCGGCGATCGGCTACGATGGGCCCCATCATTCCTACGCCCCGAGCGCGCGATCAGCAACGATGCTGGACCAGCTGAAGACCTATCTGCAGCGAGAAGGCCGGTTCCTGGTGCCGGCCCTGCTGATCTTTGTGGGGGCCATGGCGCTGCCGCCCTTCGCCCTGTTCGAGGACCGCGCCGCCGGCATGCTGCAGCTGCACCTGCTGCTCGAACTCTTCGCCGTCATCGTGGCCATCCTCATCGTGGTGGTCGCCTGGCACGATCTGCAGTACCGGGGCCGCCCCGAGTCCGGCATCCTGCTGGCCGGTTTCGCCGCGGTGGCCTTCCTCGACCTGGTGCACGCCCTGACCTACGACGGCATGCCCCGGCTGGTGACCGACAGCTCCACCCCGCGCGCCATCTTCTTCTGGCTGGCCGGGCGTACCCTGGTCTTGTGCACCCTGCTGCTGGTCCTGCTGCGCCCGCAGCTGCAGTGGTCGCGGCAGGCCTGGCTGGGCGTCGCCATCCTGCTGTGCGCGGGCCTGTTCTGGCTGGGAACCTGGGGCCTGCACCTGGTGCCCACCACCTTCGTCGCCGGAGAGGGGGTCACGACCTTCAAGCGCAACTACGAGTACACGCTGTTCATCGGCTATGTGCTGCTGGGCCTGTACTTCATCCGCCGAGCCGATCCCGGTCAGATCACGCGCCATTACGTCTTCGCCTCGTCCTGCTTCATCATGGCCATGGGCGAGCTGGTCTTCTCCAACTACAAGGCGCCCTCGGACTTCCTGAACATCTTCGGCCATGTGTTCAAGATCCTCTCCTATGCCCTGCTCTACCGCAACATCTTCGTGGTGGCGATCCGCCAGCCCTACGAGGCCCTGAGCCAGAGCGAGGGCCGGCTGCGCACGCTGACCGAACTCTCGGCCGACGGTTTCTGGGAGCAGGATGCGCAGTTCCGCTTCACCAAGATCTCCCATGGCATGCTCGGGCTGGACCAGCGCATGATGCTGGGCAAGGCGCGTTGGGAGCTGCCGGTGCACGGCGTGAGCCCCGAGCAATGGCAGGCACACCGGGCCCAGCTGGAGCGGCACGAGGCCTTCCGCGACTTCGTCTACCAGATCGAGTCCAAGCCCGGCGTGTTCCGCACGCTGGCGGCCAGCGGCGGCCCGGTCTTCGGCCCCGAGGGACAGTTCCACGGCTACCAGGGTGTGGGCCGCGACATCACGGACCAGCTCGAGGCCGAGAAGCGCATCGAATTCCTGGCCTACCACGACACACTGACCGGCCTGCCCAACCATCGCCTGCTGCAGGAGCGTTTCCTGCATGCCATCGGCCCGGGGGCGCCCGCGCACGGGCGCGCCGTCCTGCTCGAGCTGGACCTGGACAACTTCAAGGGCATCAACGACAGCCTCGGGCACGAGGCGGGCGACGCCCTGCTGCGCGAGGTGGCGCGCCGCCTGACGGCCAGCGTGCGCGACAGCGATGTGGTCTGCCGCCAGGGGGGCGACGAGTTCTACGTCTTCATGCCCCAG
>JAYNNS010000218.1:0-5032 GCA_038112835.1 Curvibacter sp.
CAGCACGGGCGGCCACTAGCCGCGCAGCGTCATGATGGGCCAGCCTGGCTGCCTCGCCAGCGCGGCCAGGGCCTCGGCCGGCAAAGGCTGGCTGTAGAGATAGCCCTGGTAGGCATGGCAGCCCAGGGCATGCAGGGCCTGCTGCTGCTCCTGCGTCTCCACGCCCTCGGCCGTGACCTCCAGCCCCAGGCTCTCGCCCAGCACGATCACCATGCGCGCGATGGCCGCGTCGTTGGGATCGACCAGGATGTCGCGCACGAAGCTCTGGTCGATCTTGAGCTGGTCCAGCGGCAGGCGCTTGAGGTAGCTCAGCGAGGAGTAGCCGGTGCCGAAATCATCGAGCGCGAAGCCCACTCCCTGCGCCCGGATGGCCTCCATCTTGGCGATGACCTCGTCCACATTGCTGATCAGCAGACTTTCCGTGAGTTCGATCTTGAGCCGCGCAGGCGGCGCGCCGGTGCGCGCCAGCACGGCCAGCACCTGCTCCACGAACTGCTCCTGCTGGAACTGCCGCGGGCTCACGTTGACCGACAGCGTCAGGTGGGCCATGCCGGGCTGGCGTGCCCAGAGCGCGAGCTGGCGGCAGGCCAGCTCCAGCACGTGCTCGCCCAGCGGCACGATGAGCCCGGTCTCCTCGCTCAGCGCGATGAATTCGCCCGGCGGCACCAGGCCGCGCTGCGGGTGCTGCCAGCGCAACAGGGCTTCCGCCCCCGAGACCAGACCGCCGCGCTGAACCTGCGGCTGGTAGTGCAGCACGAACTGCTGCTGCAGCAGGGCCGTGCGCAGGTCGCGCTCGAGCTCGGCGCGTGCCAGCAGCAGCGATTGCATGCGCGGGTCGTAGAAGCGCAGGGTGTTGCGGCCCGCGTTCTTGGCCTGGTACATGGCCAGGTCGGCGCGTTTGATCGGTTCCTCCAGGTTCTCGCTGGCCGCCCCGAACAGGGTGGCGCCGATGCTGGGGGTGCTGTGGAAGCCCAGCCCGCGGATCCGGTGGGCCCCGCCCAATGCCGCCAGGATCTTGCGACCCACGGTCTCGGCCTGGGTGGCGGCCTCGATCGCGTCACGGCTCAGGTCCTCCAGCATCACGACGAACTCGTCGCCGCCCAGGCGCGCCACCGTGTCGCCCTCGCGCACGTTGTCCAGCAGGCGCCGTGCCACCTGCTGCAGCAGCAGGTCGCCCATGTCGTGGCCGTGGGTGTCGTTGAGCGTCTTGAAGTTGTCCAGGTCGATGAAGAGCAGGGCGCCCAGGCGCTGGTGCCGTACGCAGGCCGTCATGGCCTGGTCCAGCCGGTCCATCAGCAGGCGCCGGTTGGGCAGCTCGGTCAGCGGGTCGAAGAAGGCCAGGCGCTGGATTTCCTCCTCGGCGGCCTTGCGGGTGGTGATATCGGTGCAGAAGGACAGGATGAAGGGCTCTCCGTCCAGCTCGATCAGGGAGCTCGAAATGCTGATGCGACGCAGCTCGCCGTTGCGGTGACGCCAGGTGCTCTCGTGGTTCATGGTGCGGCCCTGGCGCGTCAGGGCCTCGCGGAACTGGGAGCGCAGCTGCAGGTCGGGCCACAGGCCGATCTCCAGCGCCGTGCGGCCCTCCAGCTCCTCGCGGCTCCAGCCGAAGTCGCGCACGAAGTTGTCGTTCACCGCCACGATGCGCCCGTCGTTCAGCGACGCGATCGAGCCGGCCACCGGGTTGGCGTTGAAGGTGGTGGCGAACTTGAGCTCGGACTGGCGCAGCACCTCGTGCGCGCGCGCCATCTCCTGCAGCCGTTCGCGGTAGGCCTGCACCAGGTAGATCACCAGCGCCGCGGACAGCAGCAGCACGAAGCCCTGGGCGATGCCGTGCAGCAGCGGCGGCGAGACCGGGGTGGCGGGCTGCCAGCCCAGCATGTCGGCGGCGATGAGCAGCGCGGTGGCGGCGACGGTGATGCCCACCGTGAAGAGCGCCGCCCGCGTGCCCACCACCCAGCCGAGGAAGATCACCACGATGGGCAGGGCGTAGTAGATGGGGGTGCGCACGCCCTCGTGCAGCAGCGAGATGCCCATGATGCACAACCAGACCCCGGTGGCCATCCAGTAGACGCCCAGCCGGTAGTGGCGCCGCCCCAGCAGCGCAGTCCCTACCAGTGCCACGCTCGCCATGGCCATCTGGCCCCAGGCCTGGGAGCTGTGTTCGGGCAGGTACCAGAAGATGACGGCCGCAAAGCAGGCCGTGCCGGCGAGGATGGTGAGGATCGCGTAGTGGAGGAAGGTCAGCGTCGGCTGCCACGTGATGCGGTCAGCCACGTATTCCTGCGGCACGCGATCGGATTCGGGTGTGGACGTGATGGTCGGCCTCTGTGCTCGCGTGGCTGGGCGCCGCCGCCCGGCCATCATCACGGATGCTGCGCTGCGGGCGCCAGCCCCTCAATCCGGGTAAGCCCCAGTCCGACCCGCACGCCTGCGGGCCGGCGTGATGTTTGGCGCGCTGCCGGGCTGGGTCGGGGCCCCGCGCCCGCCCTCAGGCCAGCAGCCGCGGCAGGGCGGAGGCCAGCATGGCTGCCCCCGCGAGCGTCAGCAGAAGCAGCACCAGCTGCCGGAACCGTGCTTCCGACAGGCCCAGGTAGAGGCGGGTGCCGATCCACGAGCTCAGCAGCACCACCGGTACCAGCAGGGTCAGCTGCGGCAGCAGGGCGCGCGTGATCAGGCCCTGCCAGAGATAGGCTCCCAGCGTGACCAGCTGGATGCCGAGGTTGAAGTTCTGGATGATGGCGCGCTGCTCGTCCTTCGGCAGGCCGCGCAGCGTGGTCCACAGCGTGGGCACCACGCCCGTGTAGCCCCCCAGCCCGCCCAGGATGCCGCCGCCCAGGCCGGCCAGGCCGTCGGCGAGGCGGCCGCCGCGCCGGATGTGCGGCAGCTCGCTGGCCAGCAGCAGGGCCGGGCAGGTCAGCACCAGCAGGCTGCCGAGCACGAGCTTGAAGAGATCGGTGTCCAGCCGCGGCAGCAGGGCCACGCCCAGCGGGATGCCCAGCAGGCCGCCGAGCAGGAAGGGCGCGAAGCGCTGCCAGTGCCAGCCGCGCCGCAGCGTCAGTGCCCCCAGGATCTGGCCGCTGAGCGAACCCGTGAGCGCCAGCGGCGCGACCAGCTGGGGCGCCAGGAACCAGGCCCAGACCGCGGTGGAGGTCATACCGAAGTTGGAGCCCGAGAGCCCCTGCACCAGGCCGCCGAGGACGGCACCGATGACCAGAACGAGCAGATGCTCCGGCACGGGAGGCTCAGTCCAGCAGCGCCTGCGCGAACTCGCGCGCGTGGAAGGTCTCCAGCTCGTCGAGCTGCTCGCCCACGCCGATGAAGTACACGGGGATGGGCTTTTCGCGTGCGATGGCGGCCAGCACGCCGCCCTTGGCCGTGCCGTCGAGCTTGGTGACGATGAGACCGGTCAGGCCCAGGGCCTCGTCGAAGGCCTTGACCTGCAGCAGCGCATTCTGGCCCGTGTTGCCGTCGATCACCAGCAGCACCTCGTGTGGCGCGGTGGCGTCGGCCTTCTGCACCACGCGCTTGATCTTGCGCAGCTCCTCCATCAGGTGCAGCTGCGTGGGCAGGCGGCCGGCCGTGTCCACCAGCACCACGTCCTTGCCGCGTGCCTTGCCCGCGCTCACGGCGTCGAAACAGACCGAGGCCGGGTCGCCGCCCATCTGGTGCACGATCTCCACGGTATTGCGCTCGGCCCAGACCATCAACTGCTCGCGCGCCGCGGCGCGGAAGGTGTCGGCCGCGGCCAGCAGCACGCTGGCCCCCTCGTTCGAGAGATGGTGCGTGAGCTTGCCGATGCTCGTGGTCTTGCCCGCGCCGTTGACGCCGGCCACCATGATCACCGTGGGCTGCTGCGCGCCGATGGCCAGCGGCTTTTCCAGCGGCGCCAGCAGCTCGGTCAGCGCCTCCATCAGCAGGGCCTTGACGGCCGCCGGTTCGGTGGCCTTGCTCTCCTTGACCCGGCGCTTGAGGTCGTCGAGCAGGAACTGCGTGGCGTTCACGCCCGCGTCGGCCATGAGCAGGGCTTCCTCGAGCTGCTCGTAGAGCGCGTCGTCGATGCGCGTGCCCGTGAAGACCGTGGCGATGTTCGAGCCCGTCTTGCGCAGGCCGGCGCGCAGCTTGCCCAGCCAGCCCTGGCGGGCCGGCGCCTCAGCTGCGGGGGGGGCGGGCGCCTCTGTGGGGCTTTTTTTCCTGAAAAGATTGAACATATCGACGGTTCATAGAATCCATGCATTCTATGAAACGCCTCCTGCCCTCCCTTCTCGCGCTGTGTCTGGCATGGCTGAGTCCCGTCCAGGCCCAGCCCCGCGCCCAGCAGTTCACCCTGAGCAACGGCATGACGCTCATCGTCCAGCCCGACCGGCGCGCACCCACGGCCGCCCACATGGTCTGGCTGCGCGTGGGCAGCATGGACGAGGTCGATGGCAGCAGCGGCGTGGCCCATGTGCTCGAGCACATGCTGTTCAAGGGAACGAAGCTGCTCCAGCCCGGCGAGTTCTCGCGCCGCGTGGCCGCGCTGGGCGGGCGCGAGAACGCCTTCACCAGCCTGGACTACACAGGTTACTTCCAGCAGATCCCCGCACAGCGCCTCGAGGATGTGATGAAGCTCGAGGCCGACCGCTTCGCCCACAACCGCTGGCCCGACGCCGAGTTCACCCGGGAGATCGAGGTCGTCAAGGAAGAACGCCGCCTGCGCACGGAAGACAACCCGCGCGCCCTGCTTTACGAGACGCTGATGGCCACGGCCTACACGGCCTCGCCCTACCGCCGTCCCATCGTGGGCTGGATGAGCGACCTCGACGCCATGACGCCGGCCGATGTGCGGGACTTCTACCGCAAGTGGTATGTGCCGGCCAACGCCGTGATCGTGGTCGTGGGGGATGTGGAGCCGCTCCAGGTCAGGCGCCTGGCCGAGCAGCACTACGGCCGGATTCCCGCGCGTGCCGTGCCCGCGCGCAAGCCGCGCGCCGAGCCGCTGCAGGCTGGTATGCGCCGGGTGGACGTCAAGGCTCCGGCCGAGCAGGCCTATGTG
>JAYNNS010000219.1:0-5018 GCA_038112835.1 Curvibacter sp.
GCCTCGAGCTCCTCGCGCGTGCGCGGCACCTGGCCGCCGTGGCGCTCCACCAGGATGCGGCAGGTCTCCATCAGGTGCCTGGCCTTGCTGCGGTACAGGCCGATGGTCTTGATGTAGCCCTCCAGGCCTTCGAGTCCCAGGTCCAGGACCTGCTGCGGCGTGTTGGCCACGGGAAAGAGCTTGCGCGTGGCCTTGTTCACGCCCACGTCCGTGGCCTGGGCCGAGAGCAGCACCGCGGTCAGCAGCTCGAAGACCGAGGTGTACTCGAGTTCGGTGACGGGGTGCGGGTTGGCGGCCTGGAGCGTGGCGAAGAAGGAGCGGATGGCGGCGGGCGTCATGCAGGGGAAGGGGATGCGGGAAAAGGGAAGAGGGCGCGCACGCCCGCGGTTCACAAGGCCGTCAGATCGAGAAAGCCCTCGCGCTCGGGCAGCTTGTTGCGCATCCAGTCCTTGTTCAGGTCCAGCCCGCCGATCACGTCCTGCGGCAGCGCATCGACGATCTCGGGGTCGCTGAAGGCCATGTCGGCCAGGCGGCTGGCCAGGTGCAGCACGGCGCCCAGCTGCGACAGCGGCTTGCTGGACAGCGGGGCCGAGGCCGCGTTGATCCCGCGCACGATGGCGGCGGGGAAGTTCCAGCGGTGCGCCAGCTCGGCCGTGACCTGGGCCTCGGTGAAGCCCAGCACCTGCTGCTCGCGCGCCCAGCGGTCGCCCGGGATCTGCGGCTGGCGCTCCAGCTCGGCCAGGGTCTCGGGCCGGACCTGCACGATGATGAGCTCGCCCAGGCGCAGCATCATGCCGGCCAGCCAGGCCTGCTGCGCATCGAGGCCGATGCCGCCGGCCAGCCACTGCGCATAGCCCGCGCAGGCCATGCAGTTGCGCCAGAACTCGGTGCGGTTGAGGCCGGGCACCACGGGAAAGGCCACGTTCATGCAGGCCGTCAGGGCCAGCGTGCGCACCTGCGACAGGCCCACCATGGCCACGGCCGCGTCCAGCGAACCCACCTCGCGCTTGAGGCCCATGGCGGCGCTGTTGGCCGCGCGCAGCACCTTGGCCGTGAGCACCGGGTCCTTGGCGATCAGGTCGCGCACCTGGCTGATCGAGATCTCCTCGTCGTGCAGGGTGCGGATCAGCGCGTGCGCCACCTCGGGCATCACGGGCAGCTTGACGGACTGGAAGAAGGCGGACAGATCGGACATGAAGGCCTCTCGTAGGACGCCGCCCCAGTGTGCCGGCGGCACGCACGGGCAGCAAGAGCGGTAATTTCCGGTTACGCATTCTCCACCATCGCGCAGGCCAGAGGGCTGTTTCATGGGATGATCGCGGCCTTCTTTGTCTCACTTCGTCCATGAACGTCCGCCCCGCCTTGCGTGCCCTGTCCCTGAGCCTGCTCGTGCTGCTGGCGGGCTGCCAGACGGTGCCGCCGGCCGAAGCGCCGCCTGCCGAGACTCCGCCGTCCCCGTCCGCCGCGCCCATCCAGCCTGTCACCCCTGTGGCCAGCCCGGCCGGCCCGGTCTCGCCCAGCTGGACCGGCCGCCCGCGCCTGCTGGTGCTGGTGGTGGTGGACGGCCTGCCGCAGCGCCAGGTGCTGGCCTATCGCGAGCAGCTGGCCCCGGACGGCTTCAACCGCTTCCTGCAGCAGGGCGCCTGGTACGCCGACGCCCACTACGGCCACGCCTACACCGTCACCGCCGCGGGCCATGCCGCCGTGCTCACCGGGGCCTACCCGCACCGCTCGGGCATCATCGCCAACGAGTGGCGTGACGCCATGAGTGGTCAGCCCATGTACTGCACGGGCGACCTGGGCGCGGTCTACATCGGCCACAAGACCCAGCCGCTGGACGGCACCAGCCCCAGGAACCTGAAGGTGGAGACCGTGGGCGACGTGCTGCGCGGCATCGACCCGCGCGCGAAGGTCATCGGCATCTCGGGCAAGGATCGCGGCGCCATCCTGCCGGCCGGTCACAAGGGCACGGCCTATATGTACATGACGCAGACCGGCTTCTTTGCCAGCAGCACCTATTACATGGATGCGCACCCGGCCTGGGTCGAGGCCTTCAACCAGGGCAAGCCCGCCGACCGCTGGTTCAAGCAGCACTGGAAGGCCCTGCTGCCCGAGGCGGCCTACGCCAGGTCGCTGCCCGACCGCCAGCCCTGGTACGGCCAGAAGGCCGCCGAGCTGCCCATGATGATGGGCGCCCCCGCCGACGAGGCTCCGGGCCCCGCCTACTACAGCCAGCTGCTGCGCAGTCCCTTTGCCGACCAGCTCACGCTGGACTTCGCGCGCGCCGCCATCGCCGGCGAGGGCCTGGGCCAGGACGAGGTGCCGGACATCCTGGCCATCAGCCTCTCGGGTCACGACTACATCAACCACCGCTTCAGCGCCGAATCGCGCTTCTCGCACGACCACTTGCTGCAGCTCGACCGCATGCTGCAGGCCTTCTTCCGGCACCTGGACAGCACCCTGGGCAAGGACCGCTACGTGGCCTTGCTCACCGCCGACCACGGCTTCATGCCCGCGCCCGAGTTCACGGCCCAGCAGGGCCTGCGCTCGGGCCGCATCACCGGCGCCCAGCTGCTCACGCGCATCAACAACGGGCTGGAGGAAGAGTTCGGCGCCGGCAAGTGGGTGAGCTTCTCGGGCACCGCGCTGCTGCTCAACAAGCAGCTCATCGCCCAGACCCGCGTGGACCCCAACGAGGTCGCCGAGACCGCGCGCGCCCTGCTGCTGGACGAGCCCAGCATCGCCGCCGCCTACACCCGCGCCGACTTCGTCACCGGCAACCGCAGCGACGGCCCCTTCTTCTCCGCCATGCGCCGCAGCTGGCACGAGGACGTCTCGGGCGACGTGCAATACACCCTCAAGCCCTACTGGATGTTCCAGTCCAGCAGCAGCATCGCCACCCACGGCTCGCCGTATCCGTATGACACCCACGTGCCCATCCTGGCCTGGGGCCCACGCTGGGTGAAGCCGGGCCGGGTGGAGGATCGCGTGGAGGTGGTGGACATCGCGCCCACCGTCTCCAAGTGGCTGGGCGTGGCCGTGCCCGCGGCCAACGAGGGCAAGCCGCTGCCGCAGCCGAAATGAAGGCCAGCCCGGGCCAAGGTCCAGGCCTGTTCGCGTTCAGTTTCACCCCCGTCCGCGCTGAGCCTCACATCCGTTCGCGCTGAGCCGGTCGAAGCGCAGCACCCGCCGGGGCAGGACTTCGGTCAGCTCAGTCCGAATGGAGCAGGGCGAGCCGGTCGGTTTGACGGAGAATGACGTTTTTCTCCCTCACAAGAACCCTTCGCCCATGCAATTCGCCGAACGCCTCAACAACGTCGAAACCTCCGCCATCCGCGAACTCTTCAAGCTGCTGGGCAAGCCCGGCATCATCTCCTTTGCCGGCGGCTTCCCCGACAGCGCCATGTTCGACGTGGACGGCATCCGCCAAGCGGCCAACCAGGCCCTGGCCGAGGAACCGGGCGGCGCCCTGCAGTACGGCGCCACCGAAGGCTACAACCCCCTGCGTGAACAGCTGGCCGCCTTCATGGGCAGCAAGGGCGTGCAGGTCGCCGCGGACGGCCTCATCGTCACCACCGGCAGCCAGCAGGCCCTGGACCTGATCGGCAAGACCCTGGTGGACCCGGGCGCCAAGGTCATCGTCGAGGCGCCCACCTTCCTCGCCACCATCCAGTGCTTCCGCCTCTACGGCGCCCAGGTCATCGGCGCGCCCATCGACGCGCAGGGCGTGCAGGTGGACCAGCTGGAGGCGCTGATCGCCGAGCACCAGCCGCGCTTCGTCTACCTCATCCCCACCTTCGGCAACCCCAGCGGCGCCACGCTGAGCCTGGAGCGCCGCAAGCGCATCCTGGAGCTGGCCGTGAAGACCCAGACCGTGGTGATCGAGGACGATCCCTATGGCGACCTCTACTTCGGCGAGGCTCCGCCGCCCAGCCTCATGGCGCTCACGGCCCAGGTGCCCGGCAGCCGCGACTGGCTGGTGCACTGCGGCTCGCTCAGCAAGGTGCTGAGCCCCGGCCTGCGCGTGGGCTGGATGATCGCCCCCGCGCCGCTGCTGGCGCGCGCCACCATGTGCAAGCAGTTCAGCGATGCCCACACCAGCACCTTTGCCCAGGCCACGGCTGCGCAGTATCTGAAAGCCGGCCGCATGCCCGCCACGCTGGCCAAGGTGCGCCAGGTCTACGCCGGCCGCGCCCGCACCATGGGCGAATGCCTCAAGAAAGAATTGGGCGATGCGATCGAATTCACCCAGCCCGGCGGCGGCCTGTTCTTCTGGGCCCGGCTCACGGGCACGGGCGGCAAGATCAAGGACGCGAACGAACTGGCCAAGCGCGCCATCGACCAGGGCGTGGCCTTTGTGCCGGGCGCACCGTTCTTCGCCACCCACCCCGATGTCTCGTCGCTGCGCCTGAGCTTTGCGACGGTGGGTGAGGACAAGATCCGCGAGGGAGTGGAGAGGTTGGGGAAGGCGGCTTAAGTTCTGCTGGTCTTGCTGTTACACATGGATATACAGGATCCAACTGAAATTTCTTCAGTCTGAGCAATTAAACGGGGTTAGAACCATGAGCAAGTTGCCCATTCACTCGTTGCGACTGGCGGCAGGTTTGATATTTGCCTTATCTATGCCTGCCGCGGCTGAAAGATGGGTGTTGTTGAGTTCAGACATGAGAGCCGATCTATATCTAGATCCTGCTTCAGTGAATCGGGCTGAGCAGCTCTCTTCGATCACATACCTCACGAACCTGAAGGTTCGACATGTCTATGCATCGTCAATAAATCAGGCTGAGTTTCAATGTCCCAAACGCCTTATGCGAATTACTTCAATTCAAGAGTACACCGGGTACATGGGAAATGGTGACCTGAAACTACACATAACAAAGCCAACAACCTGGGATTCCATCGTCGAAAAATCAGTTGGCGACAAGCTATATCAAGTCGCGTGTTCTGTTAAATCCGAAGGGAAGGCCTCGTCAATTTCTTCAGGCCCGATACCAGATTTAGAGACGGCAGGTAGTCGA
>JAYNNS010000220.1:0-5010 GCA_038112835.1 Curvibacter sp.
ACTTCGAAGCCGGCGCGCTCGCGGGTCAGACCGCCCGGGCCCAGGGCCGAGACGCGACGCTTGTGCGTGATCTCGGACAGCGGGTTGGTCTGGTCCATGAACTGCGAGAGCTGCGAGGCGCCGAAGAACTCCTTCAGGGCCGCGGAGATCGGCTTGGAGTTGATCAGGTCGTGCGGCATCAGGGGCTCCTGCTCCGCCTGGCCCAGACGCTCCTTCACGGCCTTCTCGATACGGGCCAGACCGGCACGGTACTGGTTCTCAGCCAGCTCGCCGACGCAACGCACGCGGCGGTTGCCCAGGTGGTCGATGTCGTCCACTTCGCCACGGCCGTTGCGCAGGTCCACCAGGATCTTGACCACGGCGAGGATGTCCTCGTTGGTCAGGACCATGGGGCCGTTCGGGTCGTTGCGGCCCATCTTGGCGTTGAACTTCATGCGGCCCACGCGCGACAGGTCGTAGGTGTCCGGGTTGTAGAACAGGCGCTGGAACAGGGCCTGCACGGCATCCTCGGTCGGCGGCTCGCCAGGGCGCATCATGCGGTAGATGGCCACGCGGGCGGCGAACTCGTCGGTGGTCTCGTCGATGCGCAGGGTCTGCGAGATGTAGGCGCCCTGGTCGAGTTCGTTGGTGTAGATGCACTGCAGCTCCTGCACACCGGCGGTGCGCAGTTTCTTGAGCAGGGCGTCGGTCAGCTCTTCGTTGGCCTTGGCGATGATCTCGCCGGTGTCCGGATCGACGATGTTGCGGGCCACGACGCGGCCGACCAGGAAGTCCTCGGGCACGCTGATGTGCGTGGTGCCGGTGGTCTCCAGCTCGCGGGTGTGGCGCGCGGTGATGCGCTTGTCCTTGGCGACGATGACCTTGCCGCTCTTGTCGGTGATATCGAAGCGGGCGACTTCACCGCGCAGGCGCTCGGCCACGAACTCCATCTGCGCGCCGCTGTCCATCAGGCGGAAGTTGTCGTTGACGAAGAAGTTCGCCAGGATGGATTCGGGGTTCAGGCCGATGGCCTTGAGCAGGATGGTGACCGGCATCTTGCGACGGCGGTCAAGGCGCACATGCACAATATCCTTGGCGTCGAATTCGAAATCGAGCCAGGAGCCGCGATACGGAATCACGCGGGCGGCGAACAAATACTTACCCGAGGAGTGGGTCTTGCCGCGGTCATGGTCGAAAAAGACACCCGGCGAACGGTGCATCTGCGAGACGATCACGCGCTCGGTGCCGTTGATGATGAACGAGCCCTTGGTCGTCATGAGCGGCACTTCGCCCATGTAGACCTCCTGCTCCTTCACTTCCTTGACCACCTTGTTCTGCGGCGTCGAGGACTCGCGGTCGTAGATGATGAGCTGCACGCGCGCGCGCACGGCCGACGCGAAGGTCAGGCCGCGGGTCTGGCACTCGCGCACGTCGAAGGCGGGCTTGGCCAGGTTGTATTCCAGGAACTTCATCTCGACAAAACCGTTGTGCGAGACGATGGGGAAGGCCGATTCGAACGCCGCCTGCAGGCCCTCGGGCGTGCGTTTGGTGGAGGCTGTATCCGCTTGCAGGAAGGCCGTGTAGGCGTCTTTCTGCATCTGCAGGAGGTAGGGGATGTCGAGCACGCTGTCGCGGCTGCCGAAGCTCTTGCGAATCCGCTTGCGTTCGGTATAGGTATAGGCCATTAGATCTACTCCACGGGCTTGAGAGGTCTTAGGCGACTGGCGCGCCAGGCATCACGCCCGGCAGGCTTGGTGGTTGGCCGCTACCAACCAATGGCGGACGGCCGCGCGTTGCACGCGGCCCGAACCAAGGCGTCTTCTGCAGTCGGGTCAGAAGGCACTCAAAAATCCCCAGCGGGGAGATTTTTAGCTGCGCTCTGTAAGCACCAAAGGCTGGAGGCCTGTGCAGACCTCCAGCCTTCGAGCAGGACTGAATTACTTCAGTTCAGCCTTGGCACCGGCTTCCACCAGCTTCTTGACGGCAGCCTCGGCGTCAGCCTTGGGCATGGCTTCCTTGACGACCTTGGGAGCACCGTCCACCAGGTCCTTGGCTTCCTTGAGACCCAGGCCGGTGATTTCACGCACGGCCTTGATGACGCCAACCTTCTGGGCGCCAGCGTCGGTCAGGACGACGTTGAACTCGGTCTTCTCTTCGGCGGCAGCGGCGCCACCAGCGGCAGCGCCACCGGCTGCGGGAGCGGCCATGGCGGCAGCGCTCACGCCGAATTTCTCTTCGATGGCCTTGACCAGGTCGTTGAGTTCCATGACCGACATGCTGTCCAGGGCGGTCAGAAATGCGTCTTTATCGAATGCCATTTTGATTTCCTTCAGATTCCAATAAGTTGGTTAACAGGCTGCGCCGTTTCAGGCAGCGGCCGTTTCGCCTTTTTTCGCCGCCAGGGCACCCAGCACCACGGCGGTGCGGGAGATCGGCGACTTGAGCAAGCCACACAGCTGAGCCAGCAGCACTTCCTTGGAGGGAATGCTTGCCAGCTGCTTCACGCCGTTGACGTCCAGGGCCTTGCCACCGTAGGCGCCGCCGCGAATCACCAGCTTGTCGTTGGTTTTCGCGAAATCGGCCACCACGCGGGCAGCGGCCACGGCATCGACGGAGAAGCCATAGATCAGCGGACCGGTCATCTGGTCGGCTGCCACTTCAAACGCGCTGCCGGCCACGGCACGGCGGGCCAGGGTGTTCTTCAGAACACTCAGGCTCACACCCTGGCTGCGGGCGGTGGAGCGCAGTCTGGTCATGTCAGCGACCGTGATGCCGCGGTATTCCGCCATCACGAGCGTTTGAGCTTGAGCGGCGAGGCCGGTCACTTCGGTGATGACCGCTTCTTTCTCACTGCGATTCAGACTCAAGGTCTAACTCCTTCAAAATGTGCCCCTCGGCCTGAGCCTCGGAACACGCCTTTCTTGCAGCGACCAACTGTTTTTGGAACGGTGTCCATCTGCAGCGGGATCGCCATCTACGCTGGCTTTCACTGATTAAGCACAGCAGGGCTGTGCGCCAGCGGTCTTGGATGGCCCGGTCCGGCTTTCAGGGCCGGTCCAGCCCACCACCGGGAAGCTCCCGTGAGAGCCCCCCAATCTCTTCCTGCGATTACGCCGAGATGGACTGGGTGTCGACACGGACACCCACACCCATCGTGGACGAAACCGCCACCTTGCGCAGGAACACGCCCTTGCTCGAAGCGGGCTTGGCCTTGTTCAGCGCATCGATCAGGGCCGCCAGGTTGCCTTGCAGCTTGGCAGCATCGAAGGAACGACGACCGATCGTGCTGTGCACGATACCGGCCTTGTCCACACGGAACTGCACCTGACCGGCCTTGGCGTTCTTGACGGCCGTGGCCACGTCGGGGGTGACGGTACCGACCTTGGGGTTGGGCATCAGGCCACGGGGACCGAGCACCTGACCCAGGGTACCGACCACGCGCATCGCGTCGGGGGCAGCAATCACCACGTCGAAGGGCATGTCGCCAGCCTTCACACGGGCCGCCAGGTCGTCCATGCCGACCACGTCGGCGCCGGCAGCCTTGGCTTCCTCGGCCTTGGCGCCCTGGGCGAACACGGCCACGCGCTTGGTCTTGCCGGTGCCGTGCGGCAGCACGACGGCGCCACGCACCACCTGGTCGGACTTCTTGGCGTCGATGCCCAGCTGCACGGCCACGTCGATGGACTCATCGAACTTGGCGGTCGCGCATTCCTGCACGATCTTCAGTGCGTCGCTCAGGGCGTACAGCTTGTTGCTGTCGACCTTGCCCTGCAGGGCCTTGGCTTTCTTGGTGAGCTTGGTCATTTACACACCCTCCACATTCACGCCCATGGAACGGGCAGAACCGGCGATGGTACGGACGGCGGCGTCCAGGTCGGCAGCCGTCATGTCCTTCATCTTGGTCTTGGCGATTTCCTCGAGCTGGGCGCGGGTGATCTTGCCGACCTTGTCGGTGTGCGGCTTGGACGAACCCTTGTCCAGCTTGATGGCCTTCTTGATCAGCACCGTCGCGGGCGGGGTCTTGATCACGAAGGTGAAGCTCTTGTCCGCGAAGGCGGTGATCACCACCGGCAGCGGCAGACCGGGCTCGACGCCCTGGGTCTGGGCGTTGAACGCCTTGCAGAACTCCATGATGTTCAGACCGCGCTGGCCCAGAGCGGGACCAATCGGCGGCGACGGGTTGGCCTTACCAGCCGGCACTTGCAGCTTGATAAAACCGACGATTTTCTTCGCCATGCTTTACTCCTTGCGGGTATTGACGCCTCGGCAATCTGCCTCGGCTCCCCGGGGTTGACGACTCATCGAGACTGCATCCGCGCCGAGTCGGGAAGCGCGAACTGAAAAACTTTCTGTAGCCGGTTCTCAGGTCTTTTCGACCTGCGAGAACTCCAGCTCCACCGGCGTCGAGCGGCCGAAGATCGTGACCGCCACGCGCACCTTGCTCTTTTCGTAGTTGACTTCCTCGACCGTGCCATTGAAGTCGGTGAAGGGGCCTTCCTTGACGCGCACGTACTCGCCCACCTCGAACTCGACCTTGTGGCGCGGCTTGTCGGAGCCTTCCTGCATCTGGTTGACGATCTTCATGACCTCCTCTTCGGAGATCGGAGCCGGGCGGTTCTTGGCACCGCCCACGAAGCCCGTCACCTTGCTGGTGTGCTTCACCAGATGCCAGGTGTCGTCATCCATGACCATTTCCACCAGCACGTAGCCGGGGAAGAACTTGCGCTCGGTGGTGCGCTTCTGGCCGTTCTTGACCTCGACCACCTCTTCCATCGGCACCAGGATGCGGCCGAACTTGTCCTGCATGCCCGAGCGGTTGATGCGCTCGAGGATGTTGCGCTCGACCGCCTTCTCCATGCCGGAGTAGGCGTGCACCACGTACCAGCGCAGGTCGGGGTTCTTCGGCTTGGCGTCTGCCGCGGCGGTATCCAGCACGTCCGTCATCACTTCCTCCAGCCCAGAATCAGGTCAAAAATGACCCATTCGAGGGTCTTGTCGGTCAGCCACAGGAAGAGCGCCATGACCACCACG